>JACCTI010000147.1 GCA_013812515.1 Chthoniobacterales bacterium | reverse complement strand
GCAGGTTCTCGAGCGTCATCTCCATCAGGACAACGAGATCGTTCTCCGAGTATTCGCATTGATTGAGGAAGACAGCCCGCGCGCCGTTCAGCATGTCGTTCGTCGCGTAGGTGACAGGGCGAAAACTTCCCCGCTCGACTAAAATGGCTTTCTTGTAAAAAACCTCCGCGGGCTGCACGGACTCGCCGTCGGCTGTGAACATCACTGCGTTCGTTAGACCCTGACTCACGAGTTGGAGGCTCATGAGACGGTTGTCGACGTTCGCATAGTCTGGCCCGGAGAACTTGACCATGTCCACTTGGATGCGCTCGTCCGCGAGGTTCTCCTGGAGAGAGGCGATCAGCTTCTCCGGCTGGTGGTAGTAGAAAGCACCGTAGAGCAGGTTCACGCCCACTACGCCAAGCGCCTCCTGCTGGTCGACGTTCGCTTCATCCAGCATCCTCACGTGAATGATGATCTCGCTCGGCGCGCTGCGGGTCTCACTTTGAAAGCGAACACCGAGCCAGCCGTGCGATTCGTTATGCTGCTTAAAGCTGCGCGCCGCGACCGTGTCGGCGAAGACGAAGAACGTGCGTTCACCGCCGAATTTCGCATCCAACCGCTCGACCAGAAGCTTGTATTCGTGATCGAGCATTGTGCGCAAGCGGTTCCGGCTGACGTAACGATCGGCCGTGCCGTAGATGGCGTCGCTGAACGTCATGTCATAGGCCGACATGGTCTTCGCCACTGTGCCCGCGGCGCCGCCGACGTGAAAAAATCGTCGTGCGACCTCCTGCCCGGCCCCGATCTCAGCAAACGTGCCGTACTTCTTCTGGTCGAGATTTATCTGAAACGCTTTCTTGTTTGTCCCGACATCCATCTCCGCGTTCATGCGCTGCAAGATGTGGACAAATCAGTCCTTCTCAACCCCGCAACCCCGTGCCGGGCCCCCTAGAGCTCGTCGGCGGGCGCGGCGATCTCGATCGTCGCAGGCTCTTCGCGCAGCTCTTTGGCCGGTTCCAAACCGAAACGTTTCGCGACGTCCGGCGCGTAGCGCTGTAGATCACGCTCGAGGCGCAGCAACGCCAGGTCCTTCGATTTTGCCTCGAGCATGACATCGAACTTTAAGCCGTCGAGCAGCCGCATCATGCCGATGAATTCAAACGGCTGACAGAAATCTGCGTGACCGGTCCAGACCGGCGGCTGCAGGACGACCATCTTTTTCTTCGTCTTTCGATTCTTGCGCTTCAGTTCGCGCAACTCGGTTCGAGGTGATGAGAAGTGAATCTTCGGCCGGACTCCCCGTGGCCATGTCGCGAGAAAACGCTCCACGGTTTTGCGCGGTTCGAGTCGCTCCGGATTCAAGCACCAGAAATGTTGATGATCGAAAATCAGCGGCACGCCTGTCGCTTCATGGATCTTCAGCACATCAGACGCGCTGTAGCGCAAATCATCGTTCTCCAGCACGAGGCGGCGTCGAATGGCGGGCGCGAGAAGCTTGTAGGTTTCGATCCAGCGGACGGAGCCAGTATCAATGTCGCCGTACGTTCCGCCGGCGTGGACAACCAGAACGGCTTCGGGGCCGAGCTCCATCAGGTCTAGCATCTGTGTCTGCGCTGCGAGATCGGCAATGCTTTTCTGCACGAGGACCGGGTCGGGGCTGTTCAGGACAATAAACTGCGAGGGATGGAACGAGAGCCGCAGGCCCAGCGTTCGCGCCCGTTTGCCGAGCGCCTTCAGCTCCTCCGCGCATTCTTCGATCATGCCATGGAGCTGCGGCATGTCCGGGTGCGTCACATAGGGCGCAATGTCTGACGACATCCGGTACATGCGGATGCCGTTTGCTTCGAGATAATCGAGAATCTTGTGCAGGTATTTGAGTGAGACGCGCAGATGCGGCCCTTGCTGCCAGCGCCGGCTGTCGTTGCTCTTTAGCCCCGCGGCTCCGAGCACTTTCACCGCGAAGCCGAGCTTCAGCGGATTGCCGCGCGTCTCACGTTGCTTCTTTGCTGCGCTTCTGGAGCGCGGACGCTTGATGCGCCGCGAAGCTGCCTGGTTCTTTGCTACCGACAAGTTATCGCAGGTTGTTACCGATGCCGCGGTTCAATGTCTCCGCGCCCATGAAGTATTGGCAGCGAGAGCGTCGGCTACGGATGAATTTACATCCGCACCTGTTGAGCATTCTTCGCGGGAATCCAACCTCGGAGATTGTTCGGCAGCGCAGCGTAAGACCAGTCTCCGCGTGTGCTCAAAATCTTGATTTCGCTGCCGGGCGGCAGAGCCAGCACCGTTCCGGCATTGTCCGCGGTCGCAAGCCGCGCTTCCGTGGTTTTTGCAGTGACGATCGCGAGCGCGCCGCCGTTCGCGCCGGTTTCCAGGAGGTAAAGTGCGTAACCACACCCCGCCAGCAACAGCACCGACAACGAGAGGATCGCCACGAGTGTAGAGGACCGCCGCCGCGCCAGAAGCCATCCAGCAAGGGCGAAGGCAGCGACCCAAAAACTCACAGCGACTGCGATTGCATATTGCGCGGAAGTGCCGCGCCCGACTGCGCGCTCGACCGAGTTTCGGCGAAGCTCGAGTGCGCGTGCCTTATCGCGAACGAGGCGAAGATTCGCCTCTGCTTCGGGATGATGCGGCTCAAGCACCAGTGCGCGTTCGTAGTTGAGAATTGCCTGTCCGAGATCGCCGCTGCGATACCAGGTGTTCCCGATGTTGTAAAAAAGAGCCGTGCTCATTTCACCGCGGTTAACGAGGCCGTTGTAGAGATCAAGGGCCTCGCCAAAACGCCCCGCGGCAAACTCCTGATTCGCGCGAGCGAAGGCATCCGCTTCCTGCGCATGAACCGTGTCTGCGAGGCACAGGAGAAGTGCGAGGAAGACGCAGCCTAACGAGGGATAAAAGAGGGACCTCTTCATGCGTGCAGTTGATCAATCAGATCAAGAATTTGCTGGCGCTTCTCGGGTGAGAGCGCGGCCCCGCCGTTGCGCCCACCGCTGTAGCGCAGTTCGTCACTTTCACGGAACAAACTTTGGAGGCGCGCGCGCTTCTCCTCGTCGAGACGAAAGGCTGCCGCGGCTGTCTCCGCATCAACGGCGTTCGGGTCCACGTTCCGCGCGATGGCCGTTTTCAACTGCACCGCGCGTGAAGCGTCCGCCACATACTCTTGCGGGGTGGATCCATTGCGGCGCAATTTGCGCTGCAACTCCGCCGCTTCCTGGTGCAACTGGCCCAGGCGCTGCGCTTCCCGATTTCCGGCGCGCGCCCGCTGCAAGTTCAGCCCAACCCATCCGAGCAGCGCAAGCAGCGGCAAAAGTTGGGCCAGCCAGAACGAGCGTTGCCGGTACAACGGCGTGAAGTTCGCGACCACCGCAGGCCGCTCGTTCATCTGATAGAGAATGTCCTGCTCCTGCCTGGCGGGAACCGGAGTTGCGGAAACCGCCGGTGTCGGACTCGTCGCTCGCGGACCTGCGGCGGCACTTGCGCTCCCGAGCGTCGAAGGAGCGCCTTCGATCGTGAGCGGAATCTCTTCACTCTTCAGCGTCGCGTAAGCCTCCTTCACCGGGTCGAAAAACGTGAACGCAAGCGGCGGAACCTTACTTTTCCGCTCCTTCGCGCTGACGGCTGTTTCAAACGTTTTTGCACCGCTGATCCCGACATCGTCGTCCTGCTTGAACTTGTCCGAAGGCGGATATTGGTGCCAGCCGCGCTCGTCCTCGAGAGCCGGCGCGGTCACGCGATCGAAATTACCTCGGCCAATCACCGTGGCCGTGACGGTGATGGGATCGCCGACCTGCGCTTTCTTTGGGCTCGCATCGACCTTGAGCGTGAAGCTCCCAACCGCACCAGCGAAACCGGCCGGAGCATTGGGCGGGAGTGGCTTCACCTCCAGAGTGGTCGACGTGCTTTTCAACGGCACCTCCTTCGGCATGGAAGGCGCAAAGGCCGGATCGTTGAAGAAGTTGTTGAAGAACGGGTCATCGAAAAGATCCCGCGGCAGACTGGGATTGCGCTGACCACTGCGCGCCACACGAACGACTGGGGTGATTTCCGCCGGACCAATCTCGAGTTTGCCCGTGCGCGCGGCGGAAATGGCCGTTTTGAAGATGAACACCTGATACGAGCGGCCGTTGATCGTTTCCACAGTTTGGCGCGGCTCCGGCATCTTCTGCGTGGTGAATCCCTGGCCGGCAATTTGCATTCCGCTGCCTAACGACTCGACAGGCGCGCGCATGTTCAAGCCCAGCCGGATTTGCACCGGGACCATCTCGCCGACATACGCGGTGTTCTTCGGCAAGATCATTTCAACGAAACCGATCTGCGCCGGATCCACGTTTGCGTCGCGGTTGTTGCTGCCGCGGCTGCGGCCGGCGGATTGTCCACCCGTCGAATTGACGACGTTCAATGTCAGCTCCGGCGTGCGGAGAACTTTGCCGGCAACATCGATCACCTGCGGCGGAATTCTAAACGCGCCGGGTCGCAACGGCATGATCGTGTAGTTGTATGTGAAGCTGTAGTTGACGCCGAAGTTTTGCATCGAGTACTGGCGCGAAACGCCGGCGGAACGAATGTCGAGTCCATCCACATTGATTTCGCCAGGCGGCTTCGGATTCGAAACGCCGGTGACCTGAATTTCCAACTGCACCGGACGGCCCAGCGTTGTTTCCGAATCGGTCAGAACCGCGGTCACGCTGGGCGATTCCGCAGCTCTCGCCGCGCTGAAACCAGCGATCGCGAAGAAGGCGAGAAGCAAAACTTGGATACGCAACGCAAGCATCGGCACCTTCATCATCCATCAACGACGAACGATCAACTCGTCGGACCTACCAGTCCTTATAGACACGGCGCACCGCTCGGTGTTCATCAAGCTGCACACGCGCTTCCTCGTCGCGCATGGAACGCAAGAGGCGTTCGGCTTGTTGCTCGCTCATCTGGCCTTCCTCCGTCGGCTCTACTTCAACGCCGTTCTCCGCATCTTCTGGCGGTTGATCTTCCGAAGTGCCCTTCACATCCCCCGTCGGCTTCTTTGCTGGGGTGCTGGCTGGTGTCGCGGCCGGTGTCGGGCTGCCGTTCGCGCCTCCGTTGCCTTCGCCCTCGCCGGGCGATGGTGTAGGTGAAGCGGATTCGTTTCCTTCACCCGGCGAAGGTGACGGACTCGGGCCTTGCTCGGCGGGGCTGGGTGATGCCTCTTCCTGCTGGCCAGGGCTCGGGCTTGGGCTGCTCCCCGCCTTTCCATCCGGACTTTGCGTCGGCGAAGGTGATGGCGAACCGCTTTGCTGTTTCTGCTGTTCCTCTGGAGTGGGTGAGGGCGAAGGGCTCTGGCCGGGCTGTTCTTGCTGATCTTTGCCTTCGCTCTGCTCCTTCTTCTCGGATTGATCCTGTCCGTTTTGCGGCTTCTGGTCGTCGCCTTTCCCGGACTTATCCTGCTGCTGCTTGTTGTCCTTCTCTTGGTTCTGATCCTGTTTCTGCTGATCTTTTTTTTCCTGCGGACTTGGCGACGGCGAAGGAGTCGGGGAAGGTTGTTGCTGCTTTTTCTTCAGCTCCTCGATCTTGTTCTTCACGAACTCGGCGTTTTCTTTCGCCTCTTTGTTCTCCGGTTCGATCTTCAAAGTCTGGTCATAATGCTGCAGCGCATTGGTCCACTCTTTTAGCTTCTGCTCATCCGATTTCTGCGCTTCGCCGCGCTGGTAAAGGGTGTTGCCAAGATTGTAATGGCTCCGGCTTTGCAGATAAGTATCCGGTGAGAGCAGCGCCTGGCTGAAGGATTCAAGCGCCTTGCCGTAATCCTTCATTTTGTAGGCCGCAGCGCCGGCATCGAATTGAATCTTATTTTGCGCGCGGGTCTCCGGATGTTCCTTCAGCGTCTGCTGGAACTGCTCGTACGCTTCGCGGAAACGTTCAGCCCGGTATTCTTCCAGGCCGGGCGCAGCAGCGCGCGTGAAAGTGGGCGTGAAAAGCAGAAGGATCAAGGCAGCCGCCGGTAGCGGCGGTCTATGACCGCGGTTCCGCAATGTCGCACGCGTTCGGCGGTCGGAGACGGCCGCTACAGAAGAAGAAGCCCGCTTTCGCTCGCTGATCAGCAATGACGCGCCCAGCACAAGGATGGCGCCGGCCAGTGGCCACTGATAACGCTCGATCGGCTGCCGCGAGGTGCGCGTGTCAATGTCGCCAGCCTGCAATTTGCTCAAACCGTTGCGATAAAGCTGCTGCATCGCGGAGGGTCCGTTACCGAGCGGGAGATAAATGCCACCGGTGCTCTCCGCGATTTCGCGGAGGCGTTTCTCATCCAGCTTCGACTTCACCACCTGGCCGTCCCTATCTTTCACAAATGCAGTCCCGCCACCCTGCGCCGGCACCGGAATCAACGAGCCCTCCGGCGTGCCAACCCCGATCGTGAAGATGCGCACGCCGGAATCGGCGGCTTGTTGCGCGATCTTCAGCGAGTCGCCGGCCAATTCCTCGCCGTCGGTAAACACGATTAATGCCCGGTTCCCGAGCGCAGATTTACCGAAGGTTTTCACGGCCAGCGTGATTGCCTCGGAGATGTTGGTGCCACCTTCCGGGATCGTGTTTGTGTCGATCTCGGTGAGTGCCTCGACGGCTGCGTCATAGTCGATCGTGAGCGGCGCCTGCACGAAGGCGCGGCCGGCAAACGCGATCAGACCGATGCGATCGCCGCGCAGCTCCTGGATTAGATCCTGGGCGGCAAGCTTGACGCGTTGCAGCCGATTCGGTGGAACGTCGTTCGCGAGCATGCTGCGCGATGTATCCACTGCGAGGAGAAGATCGAGCCCTTTGCGTTTCACTTCTTCGAACGTGTAGCCCCACCGCGGCTTGGCCAGACTAACAAGCGCAAGGCCGATTCCGAGCAGGAGAAGAGCGAAGCGCAACCGCCGCCGAAAATGGTTAACCGTAGCTCCCAGTTGCGCGAGGAGGCGCGGCGCCACGAAGTGCCGCAATCGCTTCGCGCTGCGACTCTCTGCGCGCAGGAAGAGCAGCAGGAGGATCGGGAGCACGAGCAATCCCCAAAGCCATTCTGGAGCGCCGAAGCTCATAATGTGGGAGGGGCCTCAGTGCCCCGACGGTTATTGCGCTGCAGCATCGGGGCACTTAGGCCCCTCCCACATTCGAGCGACAACCTCACGGCAGTTTCTTCCACACGGTTTGACCCAGGAGCAGCTGCGCGACGAGCAGGCCACAACCGGCCATGATGCAGGCCGGGAAGAGATCGCGATATTCCTGATATTTTTTTACGCTCACAGTCGATTTCTCCAACTTGTCGATGTCGCTGTAAATGCGCTCGAGTGACTTCGTGTCCGTCGCGCGGAAGAATTGTCCGTCCGCGATCTTGGCGACCTCTTTGAGCCCCGTTTCGTTAAAGTGGACCGGCTGATTTTGATAAATGTAATTCCCGGAAAGGTCTGTCAGGAATCCGCCGCGGCGGTCGGGAACCGGGGCGGGCGCGACACCGTTGATACCAGCGCCGATCGCATAGAGTTGGATCTTCAACGCCTTGAGTGCTTCCGCGGCCGTGTTGGGTGGAATTTTGCCGGCGTTGTTCTCGCCGTCGGTTAAGAGAACGAGAACGCGGCTTTTGGAGCCTTTGTCGTTGAGCCGGCTCGCAGCGGCCGCGATGCCGGAGCCGATCGCCGTTCCATCTTCGACCAGGCCGACGCGGAGTCGGTCGAGATTCTGCAGGAGCCAATCGTGGTCCAGCGTCATGGGACTAACGACGTAAGGCCGGCCGGCGAAAGCGATCAGTCCAATGCGGTCGTTAGGCCGGCCCTCAATGAATTTGCGCGTGACCTCGCGCACTGCGTCGACACGCGTGGCCGGATCGCCGCCGACGGTGAAGTCCTTGATCAACATCGAACCCGAGACGTCGATCACGAGCATGATATCAATCCCGCTGGCTTCGACCTGCGTAAGACTCCTTCCGAGCCGCGGCCGGGCCAGTGCCGTGATGAAGAAGGCGAGTGTGAGGAAAAGGAGCGCCCGCAGAATTTGCCCTGCGCGTGATTTGCTCGCTTTGCCGAGGCCATGCAGGACCGCCGTGGAGGAGAAAACCAGCGCGGCCGCTGGACCGCGACGGCCGCGTAGATACGCCAGGAGGGGAAGCGCCAGGAGGAGGAGCAACAGCCAGGGATTTGCGAACGTCAGCGCACTTTCTTTGGGTAACCAGTCAGGCGGGTTCAAGCTTGCCTCCTTCCACAAAGCGCATCGCTTCCTCGAGCAGCAACTCGCTGTCCGCGGTTGTTGCTTCGTAGCGCGCGAATTTGATCAGGTCGCAGCGATTCAGGAAATCGCCGAGCAGCGTTCGCTCGTCTTCAGAGAACGTTCGGGCGCTCGCGATCCCTTCGAGAAACTCGACCGATGTCTGGCGCGTAATTGGCAATTGATACTGCTCGACGACGTAGCGACGGAGGATATCCGAGACGCGGATGCTGAACGCATACGGAGTCGTCTCTGCTATGTCCGGCCGCGCCTGGCGCAGGAGTCCGAGGGCGCGGACCCGTGGCGATTGCTCCGGCTTCGGCCGGCGCATCCTGCGCGCGATCCACCACGCGATTAGGCCGAGAAGCGCAAGTGTCACGAAGGCCGTCGCAAAGATGAGCCAGGTCGGGACTAACGAGTAGTCGACCGGCGGCGAAATGTCATGGAATTCCTGGGCAAGAAAAAGGCGCATACTTCCCGTTCATCTCGATGCCATGCGCCGCTCGCGTTGTTTAAAGAACGAGCGGAGGCCGGGCAGATAATCGAGCCCCGTTTCCAAGGAGATCATGTCGATGTTGTTCCGGTGCAGGGTCCGCTTCAGCTCGGCCGCACGCGCTTCGGCGAGTTCAGTGAAATGCGTGCGCGTCGAGCGATCAGCCGTGTTGATCTCGACCTGCTCGCCGGTCTCCGCGTCTTCGAGCGTGATGATGCCGATGTTCGGCAGAAGCTTCTCGCGTTCATCCTGCACGTGGATCGCGATCAAATCGTGCCGGCGCCCGCTCACCGCCAGTTCGCGCGAGAAATCGCCTGCCTGAAAATCCGAGACGAAAAAGACAACGGCGCGGCGCGTCACCACCTTGTTCAGATAGCGGAGTGCGAGGGCCGGATCTGTCCGGCGGCCTTGCGGCTCGAAGAACAGAATCTCCCGGATCAAGCGCAGCGTGTGCGAACGGCCTTTCTTCGCCGGGATGTAAAGCTCCACTTCGTCGGTGAACAGAAGCAGGCCGACCTTGTCGTTATTCCTAATCGCGCTGAAAGCGAGCAGACACGCGACTTCCGCGGCTAATTCGCGCTTGGATTGCGAGACGCTGCCAAAGTTTCCGGAGGCGCTCACGTCGACCACGAGCATCACAGTTAGCTCACGTTCTTCCGTGAACTTCTTGACGAAAGCGGTCCCGAGCCGCGCGGTCACGTTCCAGTCAATCGCGCGGATTTCGTCGCCCGGTTGATACTCGCGCACTTCGTCGAAGTTCATCCCGCGGCCTTTAAAGACGCTATGGTAATCGCCCGCGAAGACGGTCTGCACGAGCCCTTTCGTTTTAATCTCGAGCGCGCGGATTTTTTTGAGGATTTCCGCCGGTGTTTGCTGCGTTTCCGGGCTCATATCTTGAAATGACTGGGCGAAATGCCGATATTCGAGTTCTGCTGGAAGAAATACGAAAGAGGCTGCGCGACATTCCCTTTCGACAGTTTTATGTCCGTTTGGCCGATGGGCGCAAAATCACGGTGCCTCACCCGGATTTCGTCTGGATGCCCGCCCCGGGAGTTCTTCACGTCTGGGTTGAGGAAGAAAAGGCGTCTGAACACATCAACCCTCTGTTGATCATCGGCGTCGAAAGTCATTAGCAGGCGGCGTAACTCACGGCACCGGCAATCCGGCGAAGATACGCTCAATGATGGTCTCGCTCGAGATGGTCTCCGCTTCGGCTTCGTAGCTCACGATCACGCGGTGCCGGAGAACGTCGTGTCCGATGCTCTTGATGTCCTGCGGCGTGACGTAGCCGCGGCCGTTCAGAAATGCGTGGGCGCGTGCCGCGAGAGCGAGGTAGATGGTCGCGCGCGGTGAAGCGCCGTAGCGGATGAGACCTTCGAGTTTCAGGTTGTAGGCGGCCGGATCGCGCGTCGCCCAGACGACGTCCACAATATAGTCCTTTACGCGATCGTCGATATAGATGCTGTTCACGACCGCGCGCGCGGCGATGATCTGCTTCGGATCGACCACTGGCGTGACACCCAGATCGGGCGCTGAGGTCGCCATCAAGTCGAGAATGCGACGCTCCTCCGCCTTCTGCGGATAGCCGACATTGAGTTTCAACATGAAACGATCGAGCTGCGCTTCCGGCAGTTGATAGGTGCCTTCCTGCTCGAGCGGGTTCTGCGTCGCTAGCACGAGGAATGGATCGGAAAGAGGATACGTTTGATCGCCGATCGTGACCTGGCGTTCCTGCATTGCTTCCAGCAGCGCACTCTGCACTTTGGCCGGCGCGCGATTGATTTCGTCGGCCAGGATCAGGTTTGAAAAAAGCGGCCCGAGCTTGGTTGTAAATTCGCCACTGCGCGGGTTGTAGATCAACGTGCCAATCAAGTCCGCGGGTAAAAGATCGGGCGTGAACTGAAGCCGCTGGAAGCCGGTCTGAATCGCGGCTGCCATGGTTTTGACCGTGAGCGTTTTGGCCAAACCAGGGACGCCTTCGAGCAGAAGGTGGCCATTCGCGAGAAGACCGAGCAGGAGACGATCAACAAGATATTTCTGGCCGATGACAACGCGGCCAACCTGCTCGCGGAGGGCAGGAATCCACTGGCCGAGCTCCTGCACTTCATGCGTGATTTCCTGCGTTGTTTTCATAGGGATTGGGTGAGACAGGCCGGGCTGGAGAATGTTCGATCAAACGCCTCGCTGTAGCGGCGCTTGTGTCAAGCGCGCCAGCGCATCGCAGAGTCGGCCTCCTGCGTTAGAGCCCAAGGCCGTCACACTTTTTCGCTACGCGCGCGACAGGTGAGGAGAACGGGCAGCCCGGTATACGGTTCCGCCTCGCGAATTTTTCCTTGGAGGAACCGGCTGTACGGGTCGCTCAGCAGCTTCGGCTGGTTAACGAAGAGGATGAACTTCGGCGGATCGATCGCGCGCTCCGGCTCGCCTTTGGATTGCGCGGCGTAGAAGAGTTTCAGGCGCTTGTTGCCGATCGTCGGCGGCAGGTTCGAATCGAGCGCAGCTCGGAGCATGCGATTGAGCACTCCCGTGCCGATGCGCACCCCGGCGGCGCGTTGCACCTCCGCAATCAAAGCAAAGAGTTGCTGGACGTTCTCGCCTGTCGCAGCAGACGCAATCAGCACGGGTGCGTAATCGAGAAAGAAGAGCTGCTCGCGCGCAGTAGTCACGAGCTCCGTTATCGCGGCGCTCACCCCGCGCGCTGGTTTGACTAGATCCCATTTATTGAGAACAACCAGCGACGGTTTACGAGCCTGCTGGATCAAGCCCGCGATTTTTTTGTCCTGGGACGTGACGCCGCTCGTCACGTCGATCACGAGCACGCAGAGATCAGCCCGCCGGATCGTGCGTTCGGCGCGCATTACGCTGAAGACTTCCACGGATGTGGAATGTTTGCTCCGCGCCCGCATGCCGGCCGTGTCGATCAGGAGATACTTCCGGCCCTCACGCTCATAGGCGATGTCGACCGCATCGCGAGTCGTGCCAGGGATTTCGCTGACGATCGTGCGTTGATCGCGCAGGACCGAATTGATAAGTGAAGACTTGCCGGCATTCGGTCGCCCGATGATCGCGAGCGCGATTGGCTCCTGGTGTACTGGCTGGTCGTCACGGTGGCCATCCGCCCTTTCTTCCGGCAGCAGATCATCGATCACGGACAGCAACTCAGAAATCCCGCGACCATGTGCCGCGCTGATCGGGACGGAATGCGTGAAGTTCATGCGCGCGAAATCAGACTCGAGCGCTTCGTGTTTCGGATCGTCGATCTTGTTTACGACAAGAACGACCGGGGTTGGTGATTTTCGCAACACGGTCGCGAGTTCCTGGTCGACCGGCGCGAGGCCATGCTGCGCATCGACAACGAAGAGAATGACATCGCTCTCGCGCATCGCGGCATCCGCTGCTGTGCGGACCTCTTTTCTCAGTTCAGTTTCGCCCGCGCCGCCGATTCCGCCTGTGTCCCAAAGGTGAAATGGCCGGGCCCCCTTTATGCATGGCGCGGCGAGCCGATCACGCGTGATGCCGGGTTGATCGTGCACGATCGCGATGTTCCGCCCGGCGAGCCGATTGAAGAGCGCGGATTTTCCTACATTGGGTCGGCCGACGATTGCCACTTTGCCGGCGTAATCCATCGAGCTTCCGCTTTTCATGATCGACGCCGGCAAGCTCCGCTGCCGCTATCCAACTCGCGCGTTGGCGTGACCTCCCGCCTGCAACTGCCGCACGCCGTCCATCACATAGATAATACCTGAGACGAGGGTGAAAATACCGGCCGCCCAGACGACATAATTCATGGGAAGAAAACGGAGCTGCAGCATGACCCACGCGAGCGCCGCCATTTGCAAGACAGTCGCTACTTTACCGGTCCAGCTCGTTCGGACCACGACCTTTCCATTCAAAAAATGGAGCACAGCGCTTCCGACCACAATCACGATATCGCGCGTGATCACCAGCACCGGAAACCAGACCGGGAACCTGCCGTACTCCGGATCGATCTCGCTCCAGTTGCTGATGCTGAGGGTGATAATTCCGCTCAGGAGCAAACCCTTGTCAGCGATCGGATCGAGGATTACGCCCAGCGCGCTGCGCTGGTTGTAGCGGCGGGCTACGTAGCCATCGAGACCATCGCTTGTCGCCGCGATCAGGAAGATCGCGATGGCCGCGTAGCGTTGCCATTCCAGCGGCTCAGCCCGCTGCACACTCTGGCCGTAGTAGATGGCCATGGTCACGAACGCCGGGATCAGCAGGATGCGAACGATCGTGATTTTATTGGCGGTCGTCATCGTGCGAACGGGTGAGAGAGTTGAAATGACGGCTCTTAAGTTGCAAGGGAATTTGCCTAACAAGCTCTGGGCCGAGTGGCTTTCAGATGGAGCAATTCACTTGGTCTCGATCTCGACCCGCGTAAGATGCACATCGGAGCCGATGTGGCGAAATGGCAGACGCAACGGACTTAAAATCCGTTT
>JACCTI010000135.1 GCA_013812515.1 Chthoniobacterales bacterium | reverse complement strand
GTATCGAAGTGCTCGCCGAGGACATGCTCGACGCTGGCGATCATAAACTGGACGAGCGGCTGTGGGGTATAGACGACTCCGAGCACGTCAGCTTGCTTGACCGCGAAGCCTTGGAAGAACCGTTCATAGACGATGTTCAAGAACTTCTGCTTTTCGGTGAAGTCGGTGAAGGTCCCGGCGGCGGTTTCGATGGCCTTGTAAAAGGGATCGAGCGCCTTGAGGAAGTCGTCGCGCCGGAAATGTTTCGCCGAAAGGGTGGCGATGACTTTCTCAATGTCGGCGGCAATGACGTTGCGCTCGCGGAAGTTTTCGATGTCGAAAATCTTTCGCAGGATGCGCTCGGTGAGGAGGTGCTGAACGAGCATTTCTTCGACAGCAGCTTCGGAGAGATTCGGATTCAGCGAACCCCGGCAAAGGTTGACGAAGCCTTGGAACGCGGCCTCGTATCTCGGGTTTTCTTTGCGCGCTTTCTTTAGAATCGCCGCCAGGGCTTTGCCGAGTTGGGGAATTATGTCCTTGAAGTGCGCGACTGCAGCTTCCCACTGCGCAATAGCCTCCGGAGCGAATTCAAGGAACTGCTTTAGAATGCCGAGCAATGCGTCGGGCTGGTCGAGCGGCGTGTCGGCGACTTTGTTGCCGTGCTGGTAGAGAACGGCGCGGCGCGGTTCCCAGAAAAGGAGATTTTCGGTAGGGTAGCCTTTGTCGATCTTCGCGCGGATTTCCTTGTTGAGGTCGTCGCTCGAGTCTTTCGCTTCCCAGTGCCCGTGCTGGAGCCTGAAAAGATCCATGAGCGTGCCGTCGGGCTGGATGCGTTTGCCTCCTTTGACACGCATCGAGTGCTCGGGAACGAGCTTCCAACCGAAAGGTTTTGCTGCGACTTCGAGCAGTGTCGCGAACGCCGTCTTGACTGCGAGCTCGTGCTCAGTGCCGAGGTCCCGAAACGCTTTGAGCGAATCGTAGTAAGCCGCGACGGCTTTGTGCGGAGGGCGGATCGTTAAGCCAGACATGAGACTTGTTTGTTCCCGACGCGGCCGATGAGGAAGGCATCGAGGTATCCGAGGAATTGTCACCGAAGGTTGATCACTCGCATGCCGGCTCGTGATCCCTTGAGGTCTAGTTCCATATTGGGACTGTCCGGCTCGCTCGATTCTCGACGCGATGCCGCGCTTTGTGCACCGCGCATGGCGGCATGCCTGTCTCCTCGTGTTGTCCGCGCCTTGCAGTATATATTTTCAAAAAAATAAAGCGAAATCGCGGGGCATGGTTCTTGTAGTTCTGAATGACCCAGCCGCACTTGAGAAGGAGCGCGTCGATCTCCTCGCGCGCTAGTTCTTCGGGAGTCGGCATTGGCGAGCCGATGTTTTATCCGGCGAGATGCGGAAAAGAAAGCCGGAAGCATGCGTTTCGCTCCTTTCGGCTTGTCCTCGAACCTGCTTCTGCAGATCCGGACGGGCAAGCGCGCCCGCCGCGATGACGCTGTCGGAGCTGCGGGTATAAACAGCGCGAAAAGATGACAGCGGAGGGCGCTGGGGCGAGGGTGCGGGCCTCAATTCATGGAATCATTTGACGTTGTAATCATCGGCTCAGGGCCCGGCGGATACGTGGCCGCGATTCGCGCGGCGCAGCTCGGACTCCGCACCGCCATCATCGAGAAAGACAAGGAACTCGGCGGCACGTGTCTGAACATCGGATGCATCCCAAGCAAGGCGCTCCTTTCCTCAAGCGATCACTTCGCATTCGCGAAGACGGAAGCCGCAAAGCACGGGATCAAGATCGACAATGTCGTTCTTGATTTGCCCGTAATGCTGCAGCGCAAAGACAAAGTGGTGAAGCAGCTCACCGGCGGGGTGCGCGGTTTGATGAAGCTGAACAAGGTCAGCACGTTTCAGGGAGTTGGTTTCATCACCGCTCCTGGAAAGGTGTCGGTGAAGCCGGCGGAAGGTGACGTGCAGGAAATCGAAGCGAAGCACATCATCATAGCGACCGGCAGTGTGCCGGTGGAGCTGCCCGGCATGAAGTTCGATGGCAACATCGTTGTCAGCAGCACGGAAGCCCTTTCGTTTCCGGAAGTCCCGACAAAGCTCCTCGTGATCGGCGGCGGCGCGATTGGTTTGGAGATGGGCTCCGTTTGGAGCCGGCTCGGCTCGGAGGTTACGGTGCTGGAATTTTTGCCGCGGATTGCGCTCGGCTTCGATCTGGAGCTCGCGACGTCGCTGCAAAAAGTGCTGACCGCGCAGGGCATGAAGTTCCACCTCGGCACCAAAGTTGGCGAAGTAAAGGTGGAGAACGGCCACGCGACCGCGACTGCGACGAAAGGGGATGAAAAACTTACCTTTGAAGCGGACAAGGTGCTGGTTTCCGTCGGCCGGCGTGCTTTTGCGGAAGGTGTGGGTGCCGACAAGATCGGCGTCGAGCTGGACGAGCGGAAACGCATCAAAGTCGACGCGGATTTCCGCACCAACATTGAAGGCGTTTACGCGATCGGCGATGTCATCGCCGGTCCGATGCTCGCGCACAAAGCGGAGGAAGAAGGGGTGGCGTGCGTGGAGATCATCGCGGGCAAAGCCGGACACGTGAACTACGACGTGATTCCCGGAATCATCTACACCAATCCCGAAGTGGCAGGCGTTGGCATCACGGAAGATTTCGCGAAAGAGAAGGGGATGAACGTGCGCGTCGGAAAGTTCCCCTTCGCAGCAAACGGCCGCGCGCTCGCGGCAGATGATGCCACGGGCTTCGTAAAGTTCGTCGCGGACGCGGAAACGGATCGGCTGATCGGGGCGCACATCATCTCACACGCAGCATCGGATTTGATGGCGGAATGTGTCGCCGTTATGGAATTCGGCGGCAGCGCCGAGGATCTAGGCCGAACGGTGCATGCGCACCCGACGCACAGCGAAGCAGTGAAGGAAGCCGCGCTCGCCGTGAACAAGAGCGCGATTCATATCGGGAACAGGTAGCTGTGGCGTCCACTGTCTGACTGGACGTGGCAAGCGCGCGGCCAATGCGCTGCAGCGAGCGAAGTTGTAGCCGGGGGCGTTGACCCCGGCGGCGCGGGCGCGACTACCTCAACGGCTTCGGGAGGGCGAACCAGCGACTCCCGGGCAGCGGGGGGCAGCGCCCTCGGCTACAACTTACCGAACTAACCCGCTTCTTCTGCTTCCCGCCTTCGAATTACAAACAGCGCGACGAGCCCCGCAACCGCGCAGATCACCGCTCCGAATGCCAGTGCGAAGGGCGCTCCAAGCCAGTCCGCCAGCGCGCCGGCTTCCATGCTGCCGAGCGGGATCATCGCGCCGAAGACCAAACCCCAGACGCCCATGACGCGCCCGCGCATTTCGTCGGGTACAATGGACTGCATGACGGTATTTGAAGTCGAAAAGAAGAGCAGCATGCCGAAGCCGCCGAGCGCCATAAGGGCGAGCGCGAGATAAAAGTTGGTTGTGCAAGCAAAGGCCAAGAGTGCAGCGGAGAAAAGCCACACGCCGCCGAGGGCCACGTTTCGCGAGTGGAAAACGTGACCAGCCGTCGCGACCGTGAGAGCTCCGGCCAAGGCGCCGATGCCACTCGCTGACATCAGAATGCCATAACCGTCCGCGCCGAGCCCAAAGACATCACGCGCGAAGGCCGGAAGCAGGACCGCGTAAGACCAGCCGAACACTCCGACCGCAAAAAGCAGCCCGAGGATCGTGCGGACGCGGCGATGTTTGAGCACGTACGTCAACCCGCTCCACGCGCTCGCTCCCGCGGCGACCTCTTGCGGAAGCGGCACATACGGAGGCAGCCGCATCATCAACAGTCCGATGATCACCGCGATGTAGCTCACGCCATTGAGCAGAAAACACATCGCGGTGCCGAGTGAGCCGATGATTAATCCAGCCAAAGCCGGTCCGACAATGCGCGCGCCGTTGAAGATGGAACTGTTAAGCGAGATCGCGTTGAGCAAGTCCTCGCGTCCCGTCATGTCGACTGTGAAGGCTTGTCGCGCCGGCATGTCGAAAGCCATGGCGACGCCGTTCACCGCGGCGATCGCGATGATCAACCAGGGCGTAGCGACTCCCGTCCACGCGATGGCCGCCAGGATGAACGCCGGGAGCATTTGCGCGACCTGCGTCCAGATGATAATCGCGCGCTTCGGATACCGGTCCGCAATCGCGCCGCCCCAGAGTGAGAAAAACATCATCGGCGCCGAACCAACCGCGGCGACTACACCGAGCAAAAGCTTTGATCCCGTGATCTGATAAACCAGCCAGCTCATGGCTGTCTGCTGCATCCAGGTTCCGATGAGGGAGACGAGCTGTCCGTAGAAAAAAAGCCGGTAATTCCGATGGCGCAGCGCGCGAAACGTATGTCGCCAGGTGACTCTCCCAGTCGGCAGACGGTGCTGGCGTCCGCTGAGCTCTTCAGGAATGCGCGCGGTTTCGGTGGTGGCGATTCGCTGGTGCACGGTCGGGGAAGATACGCACGCGGGCTGCGAGCGAATCTGATTATCGTGCGGGACGGATCGAACGAGGCCGTGGCTTTCCAAGCCGGCATCCCAGGAGAGCAAACGAGTAAATGCGGCGGGATTAAGATGGCCCTCGCACTCGCGCGAGGAGCTCGAGATAATCCTGCTCCACG
>JACCTI010000105.1 GCA_013812515.1 Chthoniobacterales bacterium | reverse complement strand
GCGCGCGACGCGCGGAAGGTTTGGGAGGCGCAGGATGAAACGAAACAGCAGGCCTACGCGGAGATCGCGAAAGCGCGCTTCGCGATTGAGGGCACAAGCAATTACCCCGATGCCACTTTTACGCTCCGGCTTTCGTATGGTCCCCTGCGCGGGTATGAAGAAAACGGGAAGCAATTACCAGCGCTAACCACATTCGCCGGCCTCTATCAACGTGCCGCCGAGCACAACAACGAGCCGCCCTTCGACCTGCCCAAGCGCTGGCTCGATCGCAAAGGAAAGCTGAACATGAACACGCCGTTCAACTTTGTTTCCACCGCCGATATTATTGGAGGAAACAGCGGCAGCCCGGTGACGAACAAAGCGAACGAGTTCGTCGGGATCATCTTCGATGGCAACATCCAGTCGCTCGTGCTCGACTGCACGTATTCGGAGAAGCAGGCGCGAGCGGTCAGTGTGGATTCCGCCGCGATCGGTGAGGCATTGCGGAAGGTGTACGACGCTAATGCGCTGGCCGACGAACTGGAGAAAGCGAAGTAGCGTTGTAGCCACGGCGCGGTGTCGCCGTGCCGTGCGAGTTCACTCAAACCTCGGACGCCTCGACGCGGGAGGTGGCTACGCGCCGTTAGAGCTCCTTGAGCAGCGTCTTCCAGCGCGCCCAGGCGTCCTCGCGCGCCTTCTTATTCTCCGGCGTCCCCTCGGGGGATTCGCCGTCGCGCATAAAGCCGTGGCCCGCACCTTTGTAAATGACTGGCTCGTATTTCTTGCCTGCGGCCTTCATGAGCTCTTCGCCTTTCGGAATGCTCGCATTCACGCGCTCATCTTTTTCGCCGTAGAACCCGTAGACAGGACACGCGACCTTCGCGACCTCCGCCGGATCATCGAGCGCGGGACCGTAGAAGGAATACGCCGCCTTTAACTTAGAATTCACGCTCGCGTAACCGAACGTCCAGCCGCCGCCCCAGCAGAAACCGCAGACTGCCAGGTTCCCATTCCCGGCCGGAATCTTCGCAGCGTAATCCGCCGTCGCATTCAGGTCTGCGATCACCCGCTCCTCGGATAAGGCCGAGATTGCTTTCCGGGCACCGTCCACATCCGCGTATGTCTCGCCGCTGAGCAGGTCGGGTGCGATCGCGATCACGCCCGCTTCCGCGAGTTGATCACAAACACCGCGGACCCAATCCGTCAGTCCGAAAATCTCATGAATGACGAGCACCACGGGCGCCTTTTCCTTCCGCTCCGGATATACGACAAACGCTTTTAGCGTGCGCTCACCGGATTTGAATTCGACCCACTCGCCGTGACGCGGAGAATTGTTCAGTCGCGGCTTGGCCCAATCCTGCGCCTGAGACATCGGGGCGAGGGACGTGAGTGCGGCGAACGTCGTCGCCCGGATAAATCCTGGGACCTTGAGCGACATTGCGATTACAACCTTTGACCAGTTCGCATTGGACCACCGACTTCGTCCCGTGCCACTTCCCGGTCGGGCCAGATCAACCCGTCCAGGCTCCAGCGACCTGGCCCGTAGAAGAAGATGAAGAGAAAAATGAAGCAGTAGATTACCGCCGGTTCGCCGCGATTGACGATGGGGAAAAACCCGCCCTTTGCATGTACCATGAAGTAGGCCACGGCCATCATGCCGCTGGAGATGAATGCCGCCGCGCGCGTGAACAAGCCGAACGCGATCAGAAGTCCGCCGACCAACTCGATGTAGCCACCGATCATTCCGAGCGTGTCGAGCGACATCGCCTTCGCGACCGGCGGGAAGCCAAGAATCTTTTGTCCACCATGAGAGGCGAAAAGCAGGCCGACGATAAGCCGCATAATGCAGTAAGCGGGATCAGCGTAACGAATAAGAGCGTTCATGCCTCGCAAGCTGCCGAAATGCGCGCTCCGGGTCAAGCTGAGAGGGTATGGGTAGCGTTCTCGATGCTAACAACGTCCGCGCAAGCGTTGTCATCCTGTGCCGCGCCGACGGCGGAGGAGCTCGCTGCTGGTTCTTGGATCACACGGGCTGGAGAATGTGACCGCGCTCCGTTGTGCGGTCGTTCTTCGGATGATCGCGGGAGCGCAAGCTTGAAGGAAATCGTAGTGCTCTTGGCGCGAATGGCAGCACAGCAGCCTGCGATCGTCATTGCGTCTCGCCTGAGCCGCATGAGCGTGCGCGATGCAGGTGCACGTCGGCTGTTCAGGATGGTTTTACTGGCATTGGCGCGGCCTCTTTTATCCGGACACGAAGCGCACCGACACGTGGTTCCGGCATTACACGGACAACTTCCGGAGTGTGGAGCTGAACGCCCCATTCTACAGTTGGCCAAAGCTCGCGACCGCGAAGGCCTGGCGACGAAATGCGCCGCAGAACTTCCGCTATTCCGTAAAGGTGAACCGCATTATCACACACGAGAAGCGGCTCGTGCACACCCGCATGCTGATTGAGGAATTTTATCGCTTCGCGGAAATCCTGGGACCGACCCTCGGTTGCTTTCTGTTCCAGTTTCCGCCGAGCTATCGCTACACCCCGTCCCGGCTGCAAAGCATCGTGCGGCAGCTCGACCCGCAGTACCGGAATGCGATCGAGTTTCGGCACAGCAGTTGGTGGCGCGACGCCGTCTATCGCGCCTTCGAGCAACGCAGCTTGATCTTTTGCACAGTCAGCGCGCCGCGACTGCCGGAAGATCTTATCACGACGAACAAAATAATTTACGCGCGGTTACACGGCCGAAGTCGCTGGTATCGGCACGACTACACGGACGAGGAACTCGAGGCCTGGGCTGGGAAGATCCGCGACAGCGGCGCACGCGAAGCATGGATTTATTTCGACAACGATCGTGATGCCTTCGCGATTAAAAATGCGCACGAACTGATCCGGTGTCTGCGCAGGATGGGGCTGGAGGTGCTATAGCGTCCGTTCTCCTCCGCGCGCCCTGCCGGGGGCCGCTGACTTGGCTGAGGACAGCGAACGCTACCGCGCACTACCTTGAGTGATGCCAGGCGAACGCATTGTGATCGCGGGCGGTGGAGCAGCGGGATTCTTTGCTGCGATCGCCTGCGCGCAAGCACGCGGCGGCAAAGAAGTGTTCGTCCTCGAGCGCAGCTCACAATTCCTGAGCAAGGTGCGCATTTCCGGCGGTGGGCGCTGCAACGTGACGCACGCGGCGCTCGATCCGCGCACCTTCAGCACTCGTTACCCGCGAGGCGAGCGAGCGCTTATCGCGGCTCTCCATCGCTTCTCCCCAGAAGACACGATCGCCTGGTTCCAGCGCCATGGAGTGCGGCTGAAAGTGGAGCCTGATGGCCGCATGTTTCCGGTGACGGACTCGTCCGGCACCGTAATCGATTGCCTGATGTTCGAAGCGAAAGCAGCCGGCGTTCAGCCGCTCGCGCGCAAGGGCGTGGAGAAAGCGCGACGGAACAGCACCGGTGGTTTCGACCTGACGCTGTCGGACGGAACGTCCATGTCTTGCCATCGGCTCCTGCTCGCTACTGGCGGCGCACGCACATTGGGCGGGCCGCAGATTGCAGAAACATTTGGCCACACGATCGAACCGCCCGTGCCATCGCTTTTCTCGTTCCATATCTCGACCCCGTGGCTGCGTTCGTTGCCGGGTGTTTCCCTCGCAAATGTAGAGCTCGCAGTTATCGCCACAAAGCTCCGCCAACGCGGGGCTCTCCTGATCACGCACAACGGCGTGAGTGGGCCTGCCGTGCTACGGCTCTCGGCATGGGGCGCACGCCTGCTCGCCGAAATGGATTATTACTTCACGCTGCGAATTAACTGGCTGCCAGACCAGCACGAATCCGCCCTCACCGGCGAGCTCCGCGCTCGTCGCGAAACGCAGCCAAAGCGCCAGGTCGCGAGCGATCCATTTCCTCCCCTGCCGAGCCGGCTTTGGGGACAGCTGGTGCATGCAGCTGGCATTCCCCCGGAAACGATCTGGACAACCTTGAGCCGATCGCAGCTGCTGGAACTCGTTAGGCTCCTTACTCGTTGCGAGCTGCTGGTCGAAGGCAAGTCATTGAACAAAGAGGAGTTTGTCACCTGCGGCGGAGTGCGCCTGCGCGACGTCGACTTCAGGACAATGCAAAGCCGCTTGACGCCGCACCTTTACTTCGCGGGCGAGCTGCTCGATATCGATGGCATCACCGGCGGCTTTAATTTCCAATCGGCGTGGACGACGGGTTGGATCGCAGGTCGCGCGATGGCGGACGTTTAAACCGCTCTAAACAAATGAACCGCCGCGACTCTCAGAAAACGCGCATTGCCGTTGCTGACGTGCAAGCCGTTTATGCGGAACTGGAACAACGCCCCATCTTGCGCAACTGCGTTCGTCTGAAGGAATGCTGCCATTTCAAGCTGACGGGCCGAACACCCTACCTCACAAAAGGTGAAGCGCTCCTGGCCGCGAAAGCACTGCGCGCCACGGGCCGGACGCGGTTGCCGGAAAATGCGGACGGGCTCTGTCCGTTACTTGATCGTGGCAATGGCAAGTGTCTCATCTACCAGGATCGCCCGTTCGGCTGTCGCACGCATTTTTGCGCGGCCGCAGGAGGCCCTTACGCGCGACGTGAGGTGCTCGATCTCATTCGCCGTTTGGAGCAGGTAGATGCCGAACTCGGCGGCGCGGGACCGCGCATCTTCCGTAGTGCGATGGAAGACGCGCTCCGCCAGCTGTAGAGCATATGCCAAAACAAATGCTCGGCTCGCGCTGAAGTTGCAGCCGGAGGCGTTGACCCTGGCTCTGCGGGCGCTTGGCCTCGTCGCGCCGTCATTCTGAGACAGCAACCCAGCCGGGTTCGGCGCCCTGGCTACAACTCCGCCGGATAATTGCTTTCGGGAAATGGCCTAACTCACGCCGCCTTCTTATCCTGCTTGCTCGAGCGTTTACTCGCAGCGGACTTCGCGGCGGGTTTCTTCTTCCCGCTCTGCGATTGCGCTAGGCTTTGCTGAAGAACCGCGACCAGATCGATGACCTTCGTCGGAGTCGGCCCTTTCTTCGGTTTGGCTTCAATTTCCTTCCCGCCGGACTCGACCTTCTCCTCGATCACCTCCATGAGCGCTTCGCGATAGTCGTCGTGGTATTTTTCCGGGTCCCATTTCGAAGTCATGCTGTCGACCAGCGCCTTGGCCATGTCCATCTCGCGCTCTCCCGGCTCGAGCGCCTTCGGGACATTCAGCTTCTCCGCGTCAGATAATTCCTCGCCGAAATGCATCAGCTCCAAAACTAGCGCGTGCTTCATGGCTTTAACTCCGGCGAGATACTGGCGCGTTCGGATGACGACCTTCGCAATGCCGACCTTCTTTCCATTGGCCAGGGCTTCGCGCAGAAGCACGTAAGCTTTGTCGCCCCCCTTCTGTGGCTCGAGATAATACGGCTTGTAGAAGAACATCGGGTCGATCTCCTCGATGTCGACGAAGTCCTGGATGTCGACCGTTTGCGTCGCCTCCAAGTCGACGCGTTGGAAATCCTTCTCGCCGAGCACGACGAACTTTCCCTTCTCGTACTCATATCCCTTCACAATCTGATCCCAAGGCACCTCTTTGCCATCCGCCTCGGCCACGCGCTTGTAATTGACCGGACTATGATCGTGTGACCGCAAGAGGCGGAACTTCAGCTCCTCTTTCCGCGTCGCCGGATAAAGCGAGATCGGGATGTTAACGAGTCCGAAGCTGATACTGCCTTTCCAGATTGC
>JACCTI010000086.1 GCA_013812515.1 Chthoniobacterales bacterium | reverse complement strand
TCGAATGAGAACCTTTAAGGGTTTGAAACTTGATTTGTTCATATGTTGTCCTGGTTTGTGTGTTTCTTTTGTATGGCCGCCGCCCCGAATCTCGGGGTTTGTTAATGGTGGCCTACCTTCTAAAGCGGGATCTCAGTGCCGAACCCACCATGGCCCTTGAAAAAGATTTGTGCGCTTCGGATGCCGCACAGCGAAGGTCGTTTGGCTGCCCTTTGTAGTTCTTGAAACGCGGCGACCTGGAGAGCGCCGCTTCCTTGAGAACCCACCACGGCGCTCGAAAAATGTGCGGCCACCCTCCGCCACGGGAGTAAAATTGTCTCGCATTACTCGCTGCTGACTGATAAACCATGAGGACGGTTCCCGATGACGCCTGCGCCCCCACAGCAACAGGTCACGCAGCTCCTCTGCGAGTGGCGCGGCGGAGACCCGAGCGCATTGGAGAAGCTAATCCCTCTCGTGCAACCGGAGCTCCAGCGCCTGGCGCACCATTACATGAGCCGGGAGCGGCCCGGCCACACGCTGCAAACGACTGCGTTAATCGACGACGCTTACCTTCAGCTCGCGGACAACACCCATCCGCAGTGGCAGAATCGCGCCCATTTCTTTGCCGCCGCCGCGCAGCTGATGCGGCGCATCATGGTCGATCATGCCCGGCAGCGGCAGGCGCTCAAACGCGGCGGAGGCGCGATCAGGGTAGAGCTGAACGAAGCCGCCGCGGTGACGCAGACGCGCGCGGACGAGCTACTCGCGCTCGACGAGGCGCTGGAAAAACTTGCTACCTTCGATCACCGCAAAGCGCAGGTAGTCGAGATGCGTTATTTCGCAGGCTTGACGATGGACGAGATCGCAGAGGTCCTTAAGGTCCACGTCAACACTGTGACGCGAGACTGGACCGCGGCGCGTGCCTGGCTTTTGGCCGCCCTCAGTGGGGAGGACATGGATGCAATCTGAGCGCTGGCAAAATTGCACGGAGATCTTGTTGAGCCCGGTTAAGCGAGCGGTTGACCCTTTCCACGGCGTCTGACACTATTTGATGATGGCGAACGCGATCGAAGAAATCACGACGAAGGCGATGAGTCTCCCGCTGCAGCAGAGGCTTGCCCTGGCCGGCTTTCTCCTCGAGAGCGCAGAGGCAGCGCCTGATCCCGAGGCTGAAGCCGCTTGGAATTCCGAGATCGAGGACCGCATCCAGGCGATCGACGAGGGCCGCGTGCCAGGCGTTCCGTATGATGATGTCTTGCGCGATGCAGAGAGACGTTTGGCGCCGTGACGATCCGCTTCGTCGAGGAGGCACGACAGGAGCTGCTCGACGCGATCTCGCATTATGAAAAATTCGCGTTGGTCTCGGCGCTCGATTCAAGGATGAACTAGATCGATGCGTTCTTTGGATTGCCGATCATGCAGGACTTTATCGAAAGCGGCAGGTGGGATATCGGCGCATCAACCTGCGCGTATTCCCTTACTACGTCCCTTATATCGTTCGTAGCGAAACTCTCTGGGTGTTGGCGATTGCCTACGCCGGCCGCAAACCGCTCTATTGGATATCGCGGCAGAGCCAGGCTGGTGGGGCACGCTGAAGGATGATCCGCAGCGCAATGCAATCTAAACGCTGGCAAAGTTGCACCGACATCTTCGACGAGGCGGTTGAACAACCGCTCAATGCACGAGCCGCTTTCCTCGAGCGAAGCTGTAACGGCGATGAGGCTCTGCGCCGTAAAGTTGAACTGCTGCTCAAGTATCACGACGCATCGGGTGACTTTATCGAGTTGCCTGCCTTCGTGGTCGCACCTGAACTCCTGGTCGATGATCCGGACGCGCTGATCGGTCAACATCTTGGCTCCTATCGGGTCGACGCGGTCCTGGGCGCGGGCGGCATGGGCGTGGTCTATCTCGCCTACGATGAACGGCTCGGGCGCAAGGTCGGCTTGAAGCTGCTGCCGGCGTCACTGCTGGCCAAGGAGGGGCGTTTCGAACGCTTGAAGCGCGAAGCACGCACCGCTTCGGCTTTGAACCATCCGAACATCATGACCATCCATGAGGTCGGAGAGGTCGATTCCACTCACTACATCGCAACGGAGTTCATCGAGGGTACCACGCTGCGTGAACGGATGAACAAAAGTCCAATCCCGCCTAACGAGGCGCTGGATATCGTGATTCAAGTCGCGACCGCGCTTTGCGTCGCACACCGCGCCGGCATCGTGCACCGCGACATTAAACCGGAGAACGTCATGCTCCGCCCGGACGGCTACGTGAAGGTGCTGGATTTCGGCATCGCGAAGTTCACGCAACAGGAAACGCTGGTGGCAAGGACATGGGCCGGCGTCGAGGTCACGACGCAGCAAGGGACGATCCTGGGGACCACGCGCTACATGTCGCCCGAACAGGCCAGGGGCCAGACAGTCGATGCGCGGAGCGATCTCTGGAGTCTCGGCGTCGTGCTTTACGAGATGCTCGCAGGAGACCCGCCCTTCGACGGCAAGACGCCGACCGATGTGATGGCCGCAATACTATTGAATAACCCGCAACCGGTGGAGCAGCGTACGCCCAGCGTTCCTCCGACCTTGCAACGCGTCGTGGACAGATCTTTGCGAAAGAATCCAGCCGAACGGTATCAGACGGCTGAAGAGATGCTTTCTGAACTGCGCGCGGTTGAAGAGCGCGCGGCGGCCGGGGTCAGCGCCCCCAGCTACAGCGGCGTACGCTGGATCGGCGGTGTAGTCGTCGCCGCCCTGCTCGTCTCGTTAGGCGTTTTTTACGGATGGCGTGAGCGCAACGCCGCGCGAGAGAACCCGCCGGCTCTGATTGAGAAGGGTCTTGCGGTGCTGCCCTTCGAAAACCTCGCCGCCAACAAGGATGACGCCTTCTTTGCCGACGGCATTCACGATGACGTGCTGGCAAGTGTCGGCAAAATCAGAGACCTCAAAGTCATCGCGCGCAGCTCGGTGATGGACTACCGCGGAGCGCGCCTGGCCGGGAAGGTGCGCGAGATTGGCCGGACGCTGCGCGTGTCTCACGTGCTCGAAGGCAGCGTGCGCCGCAGCGTCGATCGTGTGGTCGTGAACGTTGCGTTGATCGACACGCGCGACGAACGCCAGGTTTGGTCGCAACGTTACGAGCGGACGTTGACCGACACGCTTTCGCTGCAAGGTGAGCTGGCGATCGAGATCACGCGGGCGCTGCATGCCACGCTCACCCAGGCCGAAGCGACGGTGGCCGCAGCCAAGCCAACGCAAAATACGGAGGCCTACCTGCTTTACCTCCGCGGCTCGAAGTTGCGCGAGCTGAAATCCAGAGCCGCTGGTCGCACCGCATCGATAAGTTGCCCGACGAGCACGCGTATGC
>JACCTI010000054.1 GCA_013812515.1 Chthoniobacterales bacterium | reverse complement strand
TTGTTCTTCGTTCGTTAGCCGCCGAACGCGCGGGTTTGAAAAGATCGGGCGCGGCGGAATCGTGTCAGCCCGTTGCTGCCGGGGTCAATGCTTTGTTTCTTGTTAACGGCAGAAGGTCAGGAGTTGTAGCCGCGGGCGCTGAACCCGGCGTAGAGATAACGATGCGGGGCGCCGCCGGGGCCCCCGGCTATAACTGTCGTGGAGGGCCGGGGGAGTTTTCTTGACGGAATGGATCGGTCTTGGAACGTTGACGCGAGTCGCAAGGGTCGCGGCAAAGAGACAGAGGAAATCACTTTGGAATACACAGACGCTCCTTCTGACGCAGCCGCCATTGGCACAATCCCCTGTCCTCGCTGCAGCCATTCGCTGCCTCTCAACGCACCGCGCTGTGAAAACTGCGGCTGGATGCGCGAAGGCAAACTCGAGACTGCGGAAGGTCAGGCGAGCGATGCGGTCGCTGCGCTCCTAAGTGTGGTTCCGGGACTCGGCCACGTTTACAAGGGCTATCGAGTGCTCGGACTGTGCTTCGTCATCGGTGCTGGCTTCGCGATCTTACTGGGGGCGCTCGCTGCTACCGCGACCGCGGGTTTCGGGCTCGGCTTGATTCCGATCTACTGGTTCGCGGTCATGTTCCACGTCTATGCGATTCCGGACCGCGTCCCCGTCGGCGCAAACGACGGCGGCGAGGAATACTAAAGAGGCTTCAGAGCCTACGCTCTCTCAGCCTGTGATCGTAAGCAGGGAGACATTTGCTTCCCATGACGATGCGAGCGCTTAGTGCCTGCGGAATAAGCTCCTGAATGGTGAGGTCCCTTCGGCGCGCTGCGCCAGCTTCAGGATGACAGGATTTCCGGCGCCGCTCGTTAGGCTGCGACTTCCGTCGCGACCACGGCTTCGTGGATTTCCTCGAGGATCTCGCGCAGCCCATAGCGGAAGCTCCAGCCAGGGTAGTGCTCCTGAAACTTCCGCACATCGCTGATCCACCAGATGTGATCGCCGATGCGGCTGTCCTCTTCGTAGCTCCAAGCCAGCCGATGGCCGCTGATCTCTTCGCAGAGCTCGATTGCCTCGCGCATGGAACAGTTGCTGTGGCGGCTGCCCCCAAGATTGTAAACCTCACCGATACGCGGGGCGGCGATGAACGCGGCGAACGCTTCCACGAGGTCGAAGCTGTGGATGTTATCGCGCACTTGTTTGCCATTGTAACCGAAGACGCGATACGGGCGCCCACTGACGGTGCATTTCATCAGGTAGGAAAGAAAGCCGTGCAGCTCCGTCCCCGCGTGCGCCGGGCCAGTAAGACAGCCGCCGCGAAAACAAACCGTCGGCAGACCAAAGTAGCGTCCGTATTCCTGCACGAGCACGTCGGCCGCGACTTTCGACGCGCCAAAAAGCGAGTGCTTCGTGTGGTCGATGCTCATTGTTTCTGAAATCCCGGGCTCGTATTCGTGGCCGGGCTCGATTTCCCACCGCAGCTCCAGCTCCCGCAGCGGCAGCCGGTTGGGCGTGTCGCCGTAAACCTTGTTCGTGGAGGTAAAGACGAAGGGCGCCTCCGGGCAGAACTCGCGCGCGGCTTCGAGCAGATTCAGGGTGCCGTTCGCGTTCACCGTGAAGTCCGTCTGCGGATCGCGCGCCGCCCAATCATGGGAAGGTTGCGCCGCCGTATGCACCACGGCCGCGAGGACATTCGCGTGCTTCTGGAAGACCTCACGCACCGCAGCCGCATCGCGGATGTCGATATCGTGATGTTCATAGCCCGCGATCGTCTCGACCAGGTGGTCGCGTGTCGTTCGGGTCGAAGCTTCGGGCCCGAAGAAGCGGCTGCGCATATCGTTGTCGAGCCCGACGATTCGGTGGCCCTCTTTCGCGAAGTGCTTGACGGTTTCGGAGCCGATAAGGCCGGCAGAGCCGGTCACGAGGATGGTCTTCGGTTTCATGGCGGAGAAAAAACGCGACGAGCTGTTGCAGCGGTGCTTGTGCCAGGCACCGACTCAAACGCAGCAGCTGGGAGAAGCCTCTCCTCACCTCCGCTCTGTCTCATGAACCAATGATCCACGTGATTTCACCCCTGCTCGTGGTCACGTTCGCCGCGGGCAATTCTTTCTCGCCGCTCAGCACCTTGTTGACCAGATCGCGGTGCTTGGTGCCGTCCACAAGGAAGCAGATCGCGCGTGCTTCAGCGAGCAGCGGATAGGTAAAGGTAAGCCGCCAGGTCTTCAGCTTCGGGACAAAGTTCGCCGCCACGCGACGCGCTTTCTCCTCCAGTGCGGCGGTGCCAGGAAAGAGCGAGGCAGTGTGCCCGTCTTCTCCCAGTCCAAGCAGAATCAAATCATGCCGGTAAATCATCTCGCCTTTTTGTGCGGCTAACGTGTCGAGTTGATCCTGATACTCCTGCGCTGCGAGCTGCGGCTCGATTTCGCCCCGCATCCGCGCGATCGATCGTTCCGGCACCGATGCGGGCAGAAAAAGCGATTCTCGCGCCATGCGGTAGTTGCTTTGTTCGTTCTCCGGCGGCACGCAGCGTTCGTCGCCAAAGGTAATGGAAACACGCTCCCACGGCAGGTCCGAGCCGCCGCGCGCCAGTTCTTCGTAAACCGGCTTTGGCGTGTTTCCGCCGGAGAGAGCGATTCGAAATTCGTCCCGCTCGCCAAGGGCCGCGCGCGCGCGCTTTAGAATGAACTCGGTCGCATCCCCGACGAAGTCAGTCGAGCGGATGACGTGCGGCTCCATCCGTTGATTCAGCCGCGCGAAATCAGATCGCGCAGTGCGCGAGACCGCGTTTCTCGAGGTAGCGCTGATGGTAATCTTCCGCGCGATAGAACTTTGGCGCCGGCTCGATTTGCGTCACGATCGGGCGTCTGAATTTCCCGCTCTGGTTCATCTCCGCTTTCGATCGTTCCGCCGCGGCGCTCTGCTCCGGGGTGTAGGGGAAGATCGCGGAGCGATATTGTGTTCCGACGTCGGGCCCCTGGCGGTTGAGCGTGGTCGGATCGTGGTTCGCCCAAAAAACCTGAAGCAATTGATTGTAGCTGACTACGGACGGGTCGAACTCCACTTCGACGACTTCGGCGTGGCCGGTGTCGGCATTGCAAACATCTTCGTAGGTCGGATTCTCCGTCTTGCCACCGGCATAGCCGACAGCGGCATTGCGGACCCCGTTAATATTGCGAAATGTCGTCTCCACGCCCCAGAAGCAACCTGCGCCGAACATCGCCTTTTCCGTTGTCATGCGGCACAGTCAGACGAGATGCCGCCCGGTGCAAGGAGCCCGCTCCGTAGCGGCGCTCTCTGAACGCCGAAGCACCATGCACGAACGCACGTCCGTCCGGCGGTCATAGACCGCCGCTACAGGGCAGCTACATCACCATGCCGCCGTCCACCGCTAGCACCTGACCCGTGATATATTTCGCTTCGGGGCAAGTCAGAAATGCGACGGCGCCGGCTATGTCCTCCGGCTGCCCGAACGCTCCCAGCGGGATTTTGCTCAGGATGTTCTTCCGAATCTCTTCCGAAAGCACCGCCGTCATGTCAGTCTCGATCAAGCCCGGCGCGACGGCATTCACCGTGATGCCGCGACTGGCGACTTCGCGGGCGAGGGATTTCGTGAACCCGATCAGCCCCGCCTTGCTCGCAGCGTAATTTGTCTGCCCCGCATTTCCAATCAGTCCAACGGTGGAGCTGATATTGATGATCCGTCCGCTCCGTTGCCGGATCATTGCCCGCTGAACAGCCTGTACGAAGTTGAACGCGCCTTTCAGATTCGTGTTTAGCACAGTGTCCCAGTCGTCGACCGACATCCGCATACTGAGGCCATCGCGCGTCACGCCCGCGTTGTTGACCAGAATGTCGATGCGGCCGAATTCCTCCAGGATGCGCCCCCCGATCAGCTGCACGGAAGGATGGTCTGAAACGTCGACCGCGTACGCTGTCGCCGCGTCCGCGCGCATGGCATTGATTTCATCCGCCGTTCTCCGGGCATTCGCTTCCGTGCGACTGACCGACGCCACGCGCGCGCCTTCGCTCGCGAGACGAACGGCGATCGCATGCCCGATCCCGCGACCGGCTCCCGTGACAATCGCGACCTGATTTTCGAGTCTCATGAGATGCGCATCCTCGGATGCGGATCGTGAATCTGTCAATCAGCGCCTACATCGAATCGTTAGGCGGGCAGCGTCCGCGGCTCGAGGCTCTCCCGCCAGGCATCGCTTTGGATTCCTGTGAAGCTTCCACGTTCCTCGACTTTCCCGTTCATAAGGTCGCGGTAATAGTCCGTCCAGCCGGTGGTCGGCGACTGCACGTAGCCGTGCGGGCCACCTCCATCGGCGTCGCCCTCGGGCAGCGCGTGACCACGTTGCGCGAAGTGATGACAGACGCCATGCAGCCATTCGTGCAGCCAAACCTCACCGATTCGCGGCCGCCGCCACGCGGAGAGCGACGCATTTGCGACCGCGGCGTAGGTCGCGCCATTCGCCGCTGCCGTCGCGCCCATGCCAAAGCCCCATCCAGCGGACGGAATGAAGCGCCCAGCGGCGGCGTCATTTTGCGGCCAGAGAATGAAGACGGAATCGAATGCCCCTGGTGGCGCACACTCGCTCAGTTCCGCGCTGACATCCGTTGGGCTCGGCCAGAAACCGCCGAATGAAATTGGACTCACGGTGCGCAACGCCTGCGGCACATGGACGGTCGCGTAATCTACCGACGCGCGTCCCTCGGTTAACTCGCGCACGAGTGGTGGAAAATGGCGGAACGAATTCTCCGCTTCCTCAACATCCTGCTCGGTGAGGCAATGCGCGAACCGTTTCCTGCGCCAGCGCGTGAGCGGATAGCGGACATCGATCGCGCAGTAGATCAGGAGCAGCGCCTTCCAGGTATTCATCTGCCTAACGACTACACGGAAACCGTGCGCCGCTCCCGGGCGCTTTGCACAACGGCATCCAGCACTCGTTGATTCGCGACGCCATCGGCAAACGTCGGCTGCACGCTCTGCGCCGCCGCCACCGCTTTCACGAAATCCGCGATCGTGTGCACAAACGTGTGCTCGTAACCGAGCACATGTCCCGGCGGCCACCAATTCCCGATGAATGGATGCACCGGCTCCGTGACCAGAATGTCGCGAAACCCGCGACGTCCTTCGGGATCGCGCGCATTGTAGAAGCGCAGGCGGTTCATTTCTTCCAAGTCGAAAGCGAGCGAGCCAGCGCTGCCGTTGATCTCGAGCGTGATGCTGTTCTTGCGGCCGTGCGCGAAACGCGTCGCCTCCAGATTCGCAATTGCGCCGTTCTCGAATCGCCCGATGACACAGACCGCATCGTCCACCGTCACCTTCTCCTTCTCGCGCGCACCGGACTTGAGCGGCCGCTCGGTGACGAACGTTTCCAGCAACGCGCTGACCTCCGTAAACTCGCCCACGAGATACCGGCCAAGATCAACCAGGTGCGCGTTGATGTCGCCATGCGCGCCGGAGCCAGCGATCTCCCCTTGCAACCGCCAGACGAGCGGAAACTCCGCGTCGGTGATCCAATCCTGCGCGTAGCGGGCACGGAAGTGATAGATGCGATCGCCCAGCTCTCCACGCTCAATCATCTCCTTCGCGAGCGCGATCGCTGGGATGCGCCGGTAATTATGGCAGACCATGTGCACGACGCGCGCTTTCTCCGCCGCAGCCAGCATTTCCTCACAATCTGCGACGTTCAACCCGAGTGGTTTCTCGCACAGAATCGCTTTGCCGGCGTCGGCGGCAGCAACCGCGATCTCACGGTGGCTGTCGTTAGGCGTGGTGATGTCGATCGCCGGATCGGCCACAACATCGCGCCAATCAGTCGCCGCACCCTCCCAGCCAAGGCGCGCAGCCGCCTGCTGCACGCCCGTACGATTGCGCCCGCAGATCGTCTTCAGCCGAAGATCAACGGGGAGATCGAAAAAGCGCGGCGCTTGCCGCCAGGCGTTGGAATGTGCCCGGCCCATGAAGTTGT
>JACCTI010000010.1 GCA_013812515.1 Chthoniobacterales bacterium | reverse complement strand
TGCTCCAAGGCGGACTTGCTCTGCCCGCCCAACATGCGCGCGATCTCTTCCCGGCGCGCTTTACTCGTTAGCTCGCGCAACTCGGAGTACGTCCGCCCATGTGCCACCTCTTTTGTGACGACGAAGTGTGACGACGCCGCAGCGGCAACTTGCGGCAAATGAGTGATGCAAAGCACTTGATGAGCATGGGAGAGCGTGCGCATTTTCGCGCCCACCGCGTTCGCGATCTCGCCGCCGACGTTTGCGTCGATCTCATCGAAGACGAGCAACGGGATCGCATCCTGCGCCGCGAGCGCCGATTTGATCGCAAGCATCAGCCGCGAAATTTCGCCGCTGGAAGCAATGCTCCGCAAAGGCTTCTTGGGCTCGCCTGGGTTCGGCGAAAAGAGCAGCTCGACGGTCTCGAAGCCACTCAACTTCGGCTCCGTAAGTGACGTGAGCTTCGCCTCGAATTCAGATTGTCGGAATCCAAGCTCGCGCAGATTGGCGCGGATGTTTTCACTGAGCTCGGGAGCTGCCTTCGCGCGCAGCTTGTGCAACGCGTCGCCCGCGCGCGCGAGCTCCTCGCGCGCCGCCTCGATCTCTCGTGCGAGCCGTTCCAATTCCGCGTCTCGCCCTTCAATCTTGCGCATTCGCTCGGCGACGCGTTCGCCGAAGGCAATTACCTCCGCGATCGACCCGCCGTACTTGCGCTTCAAAGTTTCGAAAAGTGAAACGCGCTCTTCCAGCGCGGCGAGCTGGGCTGGATCAAGATCGAGACGTTCGGCATATCTGCTGAGCGATCGAGCGACTTCTGAAAGCTCGATCACGCTGGCCGAATGCGCGGAAGAAAACTCTGCCGCCGCAAGATCGAGCTTCTCCAACTCGCGCAGGAGCCGCTGCGTTTCCCCCAGCTGCGAAAGCACGGAGTCATCGGCTTCCGACAGCTTTCCCGCGATGGCGCTGGCGAGCTCAATTAGTCGCTGGCTGTTACTTGCGAGTTTGTAGCGCGAGTCGATCTCTGCCTCTTCTTCCGCTACCAGATTGGCGGAGGTGATTTCATTTATCTGATGCCGCAGCAGATGCACCTCCTGTTCGCGTGCAGTCTCCGCTGTGCTCAGAGCGGTTTGCTCTGTGATGAGTTCTTGCAACGCGCGGAATTTCCGGCCGAACTCCTGCGCGTCCTCCTCCGCATGCGCGAAGGCATCCAGTAAACCGAGCTGCCGGTCGGGCGAAAGGAGCGATTGATGATCGTGCGGACCGTGCAAATCGACCAGCTCGTCTCCCAGGGCTTTTAGCACTGCGAGGGTCGCGGGCGAGCCGTTGATAAATTGGCGATTGCTGCCGCTCACCGAGAACGAGCGCTTCAGAATCAGCTCATCGCCACACGGCTCTACGCCCGCTTCTTCCAAACGCGCGTTCAGCCGCGCCAGCTCCGCACCTGCGAAGACTGCCTCAACCGTGCACGTTTCCGCGCCCGTGCGGATGAGACTTTTATCCGCGCGTTCCCCCAGCAGCAGTTGCAACGCGCCGATGATGATCGATTTCCCCGCGCCAGTCTCGCCCGTGATGGCGGTGAAGCCGGGGCCGATCTGCCATTGCAAATCCTCGACCAACGCGAGGTTTTTAATCCGCAGCAGGTTGAGAACGGCGGGCACGTGGGAGGTTGAGTGTTAGAAGGTGAGAGATGAGAGTGCGACCGCCGGAGCCTTTCTGAACTCTCAACTCTCAACCGACGAGTCTCAACTCAGCGTCACGTTTCTCGGGACCGGCACATCGCAAGGCGTGCCGATGATCGGCTGCGATTGCGCCGTCTGTCATTCGGCTGATCCGCGCGACCAGCGCCTGCGCGCTTCCATTTATATTAACACTCCGGAGTGCGCCTTCGTCGTGGATACGGGCGCGGATTTTCGCACCCAGGTTCTGCGCGAAAACATCCGCCGGATTGACGCGGTCGTCTTCACGCACTCGCACACCGATCACATCATGGGCTTCGATGATCTGCGGCGCTTCTCCTCGTTCCGCGGCGGCATGCCGGTCTATGCCTCCCGCGCTACCATGCACGATCTGGAGCGCGTTTTTGCCTTCGCGTTTCGAGGGCTGAATCCGTTTCCGGGTTACTTGAAACCGGAGCCGCATCTGGTGAACGGCCCGTTCGATCTCGGCGGAACAACCATCACGCCCTTGCCCGTTCCGCACGGAAAGGCGGAGGTTTACGGCTACCTCTTTGCGCGTCGCGGCAAAAAGCTTCTCGCATACCTGAGCGATTGCAGCGGCGTGCCGGATGAAATTGCGGAGCTGATCCGCGGCGTCAGCGTGTTCGTGATCGACGCATTGCGTCCACTGCCGCATCCGACGCACCTGAGCGTGGAGCAGGCGCTGGAAGCGGCTGCGCGCGTGCAGCCGCACCGGACCCTCTTCACCCACATTTCGCACGAGCTGCCGCAGAGGTGGGAAGCGAACCTCTCGCCGAACACCGGGATCGCCTATGATGGCCTGAAGATTGAACTCTGATATGACTTTGCCGCGTGCCGGAGAGACAAGACGCGAGGACATTCTCCGGGTCGTGCTGGAAGAAGCCAGTGCCTGGATCAAGCAGGACAAACCCGGACGGGCGTTAGAGCTGGTGCCTAGTGTCTTGCGCATTGTCTCCGACGCTCCCGCGACTCCGCTCTTGAGAAAAATCGAGCAGGACCTTAGTCTGCTCGCGCGTCCCGCGCCGAAGCTCTAACGCTCTGGTAAAAGCCCCGCGAGTTGTAGCGGCGTTCCGTGAGCGTCGTGCTTCCGTGATAACGCGGGCGAGGGCGCGCCCGCCGAAGAGAGTCGGAGGATCAGGGCCGGGCCGATGCTTCTTACCCGAGGAATGTTCCTGAGAGCTCGCGCCTAACGAATGATTCCGCGCTCGCTCTTCTCGATGAATGCAAGAATCTGGATGATCTCTTCGTTCGCGGGCAGCTCTTGGCGCACCGCTTCGACGGCCTGCCGCGTGTTTAATTTCGAGCGGTAAATCAGACGGAAGGCTTCCTTGATCCACTTCACGCTTTCTGGCGCGAAACCATTGCGCTCGAGGCCGACGAGATTCACGCCGCGGATCTCCGCGGGGTTGCCATCTGCGATCATGAACGGTGGCACGTCCTGGACGATCTTGGAGCAGCCGCCGGTGATCGCGAAGCGGCCGATGCGGCAGAACTGATGCACGGCGGTGAGCCCGCCGATGATCGCGTGATCCTCCACCTGCACATGGCCGGCGAGCGTGCCGTTATTGGAAAAAACTACGGCGTCGCCCACGACGCAATCATGACCGACGTGGCTGTAAGCCAGGAAATTTCCGCAGTGGCCAATGCGCGTTTTCCCATCGCTTGACGTGCTGCGATTGACCGTTACGAACTCGCGAAAGGTATTCTCGGCGCCGATCTCCAGATATGTTGGTTCGGCGGCGTATTTCAGGTCCTGTGTTTGCTGGCCGATCGAGCAGTAGGCGTAAAACTTGTTCCGTGCACCGGCGCGCGTTGGGCCGCAAAGCGTGACGTGATGCTGCAGCCAACTGTCGCGCCCGAGCACCACGCCGGCTTCGATGATGCAATAAGGACCGATGACCGTGCCCGCGCCAATCTCCGATCCCGCATCGACAATTGCCGTCGGGTGAATCTCGATGTCGCTCACGGCCTCAACTTCTGTAGCGGCGGTCTACGACCGCCGCTCGTCGTCGATTCTCGACGGACATAGACCGCCGCTGCAAGTTCGTCCTTCATCTACAGGAAGGTGAACATCAGCTCGCCCTCGGAGACAACGGCATCGTTCACGATGCAATGGCACTTTGCTTTCGCGAGGCGATTACTGCGGGCCTTCGTCAGTTCGGCATGAATGAAGAGAGTATCACCGGGAAACACCGGCTTGCGAAATTTCACATCGTCCGCGCTGATGAAGTAACCGATGCGGCTCGCACTTTTCGTGATCTTCATCATCAGAATGCTCGCGACCTGCGCCATCGCCTCGACTTGGAGCACGCCTGGCATAACCGGATGACCCGGGAAGTGCCCGATGAAGTACGGCTCGTTGATCGTGACCGACTTGACACCGGTAATCTTCGACTCGCCTTCGAAACCGACGATGCGATCCACCATCAAAAAAGGAAAGCGATGCGGCAGAATGTCCATGACCTGGTTGATGTCGAGACCGCCTTCGCCGGGCGGGAAAGCGCGCGGCTGGATCGCAGGCATGGTCTTCGCGTGCTCTTTCATGAGCGCGCGCGCCAGCTCCGCGTTCGGCCCGTGTCCTGGCTTCACCGCGATGACGTGACCGCGAATGCGCGGACCGAAGAGTGCGAGATCGCCGATGATGTCGAGAATCTTGTGCCGAACGAATTCATCCGGGAAGCGCAGTGGCTCCTTGCTCAGGACGGCGTCGCCGCGCACGACGATGGCGTTCTCCAGGCTGCCCCCCTTGATCAGGTTTTTCTCCATGAGCGGCTGGACGTCTTCGTAAAAAACGAAGGTCCGGGCCGGTGCGATTTCCCTTTCGAATACGGCCGGCGTTATCTCCGTGGAGAGGAATTGCGAGAAGCGCCCCGCGGGGCCGACCTGTGTGCAGGAGATACGATATTTTTCGTCCGGCAGCACGACCATCAAGGAGCCGCCTTTCGTCTCGATGTGAATCGGTTCACGCACGGCAAACGTGCGCCGGGCTTTCTCCTGCGCGACCACGCCTCCCTTCTTGATGACCTCTACGTAAAGCTGGGCGCTGCCATCGCCGATTGGCGGCTCGTTCGCATCCATTTCGATGACGGCGTTATCGACCCCCATCGCGCAGAGGGCGGCGAGGACGTGCTCCACGGTATGCACGCGCATCGCGCCTTCGCCGATCGTGGTGGCGCGCTCGACTGTTTTAAGATTCTCGATTGTCGCGTCAATCGTGGGCTCATCCTGCAGGTCTTTGCGCTTGAATTTGATGCCGTGATCGACCGGCGCAGGTTGTAGCCGGAGTGTAACTTTCTCGCCGGTATGAAGGGATGTGCCGCTGAGGCTCGTGGACTTTGCGAGCGTGTGTTGGAGCTCCGGCGTAGAAGACATGGTGGCGTAACTAACAAAGATTTCCCATGGTGACTAGGATGGGTGCAAAAGCGTGCAGACCCTTACGACCGTATCAGATATCTGTTTTGCGTCCTGGCATCAGGCGGAGGACAATCCGTCTCCTCGGGCGCGACCGAGCAGGCGAGACGCCCGCTGGCCGCACAGCCGAGACGGCCGTGCTCCGGCTCGTGTGCGCGCGAGATAGTTCGGAACCGACGCAGGGATAATACAGGGAGAGGTGGTTTCCTTCTTCGAGGGGAGAAGGTTAGGGATGAGGGACTCTTCGCATCCGAATGTAACAATGATGTCACCTTTGACCCGCCTCGAAGACTCTTCCGCGCCGCAACTCGCGTGCGCGGGGCAGGGTTGGAAAACGCCTATGCATAGAGCGAATTGGTGGGGGATCCCCGCGCGGCGCTTTTTCGGTTTGTCCACCTTGTTTTGCCTCTGCTTCACCGTTCCGAGCGTGAAAGCGCAGCTTCCCTCGATCCCGACAGGGCCGATCAGCATCGAAGTGGAATCAGTCGCAAGCGGCCTGAACGGCCCACTAGAGTTTGTCCCGGTGAATGATGGCAGCGGTCGTCTCTTCATCGTCGAGCAAGGCGGCCGAATCAGACTCCTGAAGAACGGAGCGGTCTACGCGACGCCAGTTCTCGAAATCAGCGCGATCATCAAAGTCGGCGGCGAACAGGGGCTGCTCGGTCTCGCTTTTCATCCCGGTTTCGCCAACTCGGGCAGTCCGGGATTCCGCAAGCTCTACACCTACGCCAACCTTCAACCCGAGTGGCGCCGCCGATTTCACCGTGCCGAAGGGGAGCGCGTTCGCGAATCAATGCGTCGTGACGGAATGGCAGATTTCGGGAGCGAACCCGGATATCGTCGGCCAGCGAAGCAGAGTCAGCCGTCGTTCGCACCCTCGCTCCCGGAAACTACACCGCGATTGTGCGTGGGGCCGGGAACACTACCGGGGTTGCCTTGGTCGAAGTTTACCGCCTAGCGCCATAGCGCCTGTAACAAGCGCCCGCCACGTCTGCGACGACCTCACCGCCCGGTGCTTGACACAAGCACCGCTACAAACGCGTCCTGGCAGTAAGCCTGACTGTCGCTCAATCAAGATGACACCAATCGATCTCGACGCGCTGCTTTTGTGCGAAGCGGTCGTGGAAGAAGAGCTCCTTGTGCCGGCAACCATGTTCGTGCACGAGCCTGGTTACCTTCACGTCGAAGCAGCAATACTCCGCGATTTCCAAGACGCGGCCTTCGCGCCACCAGCGGATTGCGTCCAGAGCAGCGGCCGTCTTCCGCACTCCGAGGGTGGCGTTCGCGATCGGGTCCAACCCGAGCCGATGACCGAGCCGCTTCTCAAGATCGAGCATGAGATCGGCGGTTGGAAGCTCGTGGATGAGATCGAGAATCGTGTAACCCATCAGCACGTGATAATCGAAGTTCAGGACGTTAAATCCCACGACGAGATCGGCGCGGCGCAGCCGCTCGACTAACTCGTTCACGCGTTTCTCGCTGAAGACCTGATATCTGCCCGTGGCTGTGCTGAAGACCACGCCGACGGACATACGCATGTTGCATTTGCGATCCCACCCGCCCGCGTCGTTCGCAGTCCGTTGCGTCTCCAAATCAAAATAGACGATGTCGCGCAGCATCGTTCACCTTGAGCAAAGCGTGACCGCTAATTCAAATCAAAAGCGCCGCAATCGAACGCCATCATCTGATCCAGACCGCTAACGCGGAACTGCTCGACGACCGCGCCGTCGTCCTGGAAGACGTCGATTGATCTTTCGCTGTGTGGTGAGAGGACGGCACGCGTGAGATGCGGCGTCTCGCTGATGCTCTCGAGCGGGAGGCCATCGGCCGTCTTCAAAA
>JACCTI010000461.1 GCA_013812515.1 Chthoniobacterales bacterium | reverse complement strand
CTTGCTCAACACGCTGCCACTGCTCGAGGAGAAACGCGAGATCACGGACGAAGTAGCGTGCCCGCTGTCCTTCACCCACCGTGCGAATGATCACCCCAATGCCCTCGGGAATTTCGAGCTCGCGTAGGATTTTCCGAAGGCGGTCGCGCTCCGCCGGATCTTCAATCTTGCGCGAGATACCGCTGCGTTCGCTGTAAGGCATGAATACCAGGTAACGCCCCGCAAAGCTCAGGTTAGTCGTAACCCGCGGCCCTTTTGTCCCGATCGGACCCTTAGTGACCTGCACGATCACTTCCGAGCCGACCGGGTAAATGTTGGGAATGTCCTTTGCCGTAACTCGCTTCTTGGAAGAGCGCCGGTTCTCGGGGCGGTCAATCTCCTCGATCCCGCTATCAAGCGCCGCCGGAATTGCATCCCAAAAATGCAGGAACGCGTTCTTTTCGAAGCCGATGTCGACAAACATCGCCTTCAACCCAATCTCAATGTTCTTGACGCGTCCCTTGTAGACGCTCCCGACGATGTTTCGCGAGGTGTTACGCTCGACGTTGTATTCTTCCAGCCGTCCGTCTTCCAGGAGCGCAACACGACGCTCCAGCTTCTCCACGCTGATGACGAGCTTGTTGCCCGCCTTCCGGCCAGAAAGGCCCAAAATCCGTTTCACTTTGTCTATCATAAAATCTTGAAAGCTGTGCGAGCACGCGCGCCGCCGACGTCCTGGCGTTGATGCGCGTGATCATGGGTTGCTTCTCCGCGGCGGAGCCCCTCGCCGGACCGGTTGCGGCGCTGGCTGTGGCGCCGGTCGGGCACCGAAAAGACGCTGCAAAAAGTTGGGACGTCGCGCCGGCTGCGGCGCGGGAGCAACAGGCTGCGCACGCACTACACGCTGAGCCTTGGGGATAACCTTGCCGCGCGCATCCGCTTCCGGTTCCACATCAGGTTCTGCCGTCGAAGCCGACAGTTGCACGTTCGCATCGCTCGCATCGAGGTTCTCCTCATCGTCGCCCAGCAGATTCGGACCCGCGTCTTTGAAGTTGACTGCTTCGAGCATCTGGAAGGGGTCCGGTTTGTTCGCCGGCGCCAACCATGCGAGCTGCGGATCGAAATGGCCTTCTTCCATCGCGAGCGCGCGCTCGAGAATTCGCGTTGCGATCGGAGCAGCGACCGAGCCGCCGTGGGCCCCACCCTGGACCATAACAGCGATCGCGTACTTCGGACTGTCATACGGCGCGAAACAGGCGAACCACGCGATCGTGTCCTTCTTGCCATCAGTCATCGCCTGCGCAGTTCCGGTTTTGCCCGCGACTTGGACTCCGGGGAGCCGCGCCTTGCCTCCGGTGCCGCCATCTTCGTTGACCACCTTCCAAAGCCCGCGCCGCGCGAGCTCAATCTGCTCCGGTTTAAAATCATTCCGCAGATCGCCGTGGACCCTTGGCTCGCGTGAGATCACCGGCTGTCCGTTGTCATTCATGATGAGTCTCCCGTCCGCGCCGACCACGTCCTTGATCAGGCGCGGAAAATAAGAGACACCGCCGTTTGCCACGGTCGCGTAAACCATTGCCAGTTGCAGAGGACTAACGAGATCGAAGCCCTGTCCGATGGAAACGTTCGCCGTGTAAGCGGAGGTCCACTTCTCGCGCGGGTAATTCACCCGCATCCACTCAGGGCCCGGTAAGACGCCAGGCTGTTCGCCCGTGATCTCAAGGCCCGAGCTCTTGCCCAGGCCGAGCGTCTCCCCGGTTTCGTCGATCGCGTTGATCCCCGCGGCATTTCCGAACTGATAGAAGAACGAGTTGCAGGATACCTTGATCGCGTCCGACAAACCTAATGTCCCATGTGCACCGCCCTTCTCCGAGATCCAGCATTTGAAGAAGTGATCGCCATAGCTCACGCCACCGGAGCAATTGAACCGCTGCTGGGCCAGACCCCTCCGTAATCCGGCTAGCGAGGTGACCAGCTTGAAAGTCGATCCAGGCGGGAATGCGCTGATCGCGCGATTGATGAGCGGATTCGCTTCGTTCTTCCGGAGCAGCTCCCAATCCTTCGCTTTGATGCTTGGGATAAATGTATTCGGATCGAAGGAAGGAACCGAAGCCATCGCGAGAATGTTCCCGTTGTTCGGGTCAACCACGACCGCTGCGCCGCGTCCAACAGCACGCAGCGCCTCTTCCGCGATCATCTGGAGCCGAGCGTCGAGCGTGAGGACTACATTCGAACCCGCTTGCGGCGGCTCTTCGCGCAAGACGCCGTCTATCGCGCCTTTCGCGTTTCGCCTCATGTAACGCACGCCCGGTTTTCCGCGGAGGTATTCGTCCATCGATTTCTCGACGTTCGATTTCCCCTCCACGTCACTCTGATAAAAAGAAAACTTCCGCGCCTCTTCCTTGTTCGTGTCGTCCGGCGCCCCCACGTAGCCCAGCAGGTGCGCGGCGAGCGCGCCATACACATAGGAGCGGACCGGTTTGATCGCGATATCTACGCCGGGCAGACCCACGT
>JACCTI010000452.1 GCA_013812515.1 Chthoniobacterales bacterium | reverse complement strand
CGGCGCGCTTGAACTTCTCGTGCAATCCGAGGCGGGTGAACGCTTTCATGCTGAAGGGGAGAAGCGATTCACCGATGTGAAAACGAGGGAACTTGTCCCGCTCCAGAACAACGACTCGCCGACCGGCGCGAGCGAGCAGTGCAGCCGCGGTGCTGCCGGCCGGACCACCTCCGACAATCGCAACGTCGTACGTTTTGCGTCCCATGGGTGGCCTCAGTTTACCAAAGTTGCCTGAGAAGCAAATGCGTCATCGCGGATGCCTTGCCGCTCGGATTCTTTGCAGGAAAGGAACGGATGGAGGAACATCGCTGCCGGATGAAGCTCCCGATCGAATCGCGCGCGGAGAAGCCGTCAACCGGTACGCTGGCGTTAAGGCGCGCTTCCGAGAACGGTCAGGTGATCGTGATCCTCCTCATCCTGTTGGCAATGGCAGGCAGCGCTCTCTGGTATGCAAAAACGTCGCGCGTGGCGAAGGAGAAGGAAGCATGGGCCTTCGCGAACGACGTTGCGCATCGCGTCATCCTGCATGGCGACACACGTATTCTCGACCTGACGCTTTCGCCGCAAGCCAAGGTCGCTTATCCGCCCTCCTGGCGTGAGCGGATGTTCGAGTTTATCCGCGCGCAAGGTCAGCCCCATTCAGACATTCGCCTCACGGGCGAGGTCCAGTTCGCGTATCGCTTTCAGGACCCGCAGGGGCACTTCCGCGCCGAGCTCGATTACGAGAACGGCCCTGCGTATCTGGACTTGCGAATCTCACATCCTGGAGTGCTCTGGCAGATCGATCACATGAATTGGATCTGGCAGCGCCCGCCCGAACCGGCCCCAACTCCGATTTGGGCGGCGAGTGTCACCCCAACCCCGACTCCCGTTGTTCCTTCGCCGTCACCTTCCAAGCGGAAAAAGCGATGAAGCTGATCGATCGCTTCATCAGCCGCGAACTGATCGTGAACCTGCTTTTTGCCGTGGCCGTGCTGAGCTTGGTTCTCGTGGTCGGCAACATCTTTCGCAAGCTGCTCCCGCTACTCGTGAATCACGACGTGCCCGTGGAATACCTGCTTACGTTCATCGGCTACGTGCTGCCGTTCTCTTTGATTTTCACCATTCCGTGGGGATTGTTGACGGCTATCCTCCTCGTTTTCGGCAGGCTCTCGGCGGAGAACGAACTGGTCGCATTGCGTGCGAACGGCGTGAGCATCGGACGAATTTGCGTATCGCTTGCGGTGATCGCGGTTCTCTGCACAGGCATCTGCCTCTGGCTCAACGTCCAGGTCGCCCCCGCCGCCCAGCAGAAATTGCGGGCCACGATCTTCCGCCTCGCCTCCGCCGATCCGATGGCGCTTTTTGGGAGCGATCAGGTGATCGATCAATTTCCCGGCCGCAAGATTTACGTCGGCAAGAAGGAAGGGAACAAGCTGGAGAACATCATCGTCTTCGAGTTGAACGACGCCGCGGTTCCGATGCGTGTGACCCATGCGCGCAGTGGAACCCTTGAAGCTGATCTGCCAAATCAGCGCATCCTGATGCATCTCTACAATGCGCGCTATCAGCAGCGCGATGAAAAGGAACCATTCGATCTTCGGCGGGTGCGCGATGGCATCAACATGGCGGAGGGAACGTTGCCCATCAGCCTTGAGGAGCTTTACCAAAAAGAGAAACGCCGCACGAGTCGCTCCGCACTTTCGCTCGAGCAATTGATGGAACAGTTGAAGACGGGCGACCTGAGCACGCAGAGCGCGAGCCGCACAGAGATCAGCAAACGTTTTTCGTTTCCGTTTTCGTGTCTTGCCTTCGCCCTCATGGCCGTGCCGCTCGGCATTACCGCACATCGCCGTGAAACATCGATGGGTTTCCTGATCAGTCTCGTCGTCGCGTTCAGCTATTTTCTCTTTGTGATTGCGGCCGACACGCTGCGCGGAAACGCGGCCATGCATCCGGAGTTGCTGGTTTGGTTTCCAAACGTCCTCTTCCTCGTTCTGGGAGCGTGGATGTTCCGCCGGCTGGCTCGTCAATAAGAGAGAGAATTTGCGTCGCGAAAGCGGGACAGCGAAATCCCGTGGCTGGGACTTCCGTCGGTTGGCGGCCCATTCGACTATGTACGTAAGTCACTGCCGCGGATCGTTTAAGGAATCCTTCAAGGTGATGGCATAAGGGCTGCAAAGGGAACTCCCAAACGTTCGCCGTCCCGGCACGACGAAGCCTCAACCGAAAGGATCCCACATGCTTCCCGGCATCTCTCTTCTGCTCGCACTCACGACCTCCGCTGCCTTTGCCATCTCGGAGGAGAATGTTAACCAGACTCTCGATGCCACATCGGGAGGCAATCTCGTAGTCGATGTGAACTTCGGCACGGTCGACGTCGCGTCGGGTTCGGACAATCAGGTGACGATCCAGGCGCACCGGAAAATCGAAGCAAGCGACGAAGCGAAGGAGAAGCAATTCTTCGAGCAGGCGCCCATCGTCATCAGCAAAGACGGCAATACCGTCACGATTCGCGCCCGCCGCGCGAGCGAAGAGAAGTCTTGGAGCTGGAGCGGCAACGTGTCGATGGACGCGCGTTATACCGTGCGCGTGCCGAAGAACTTCAATCTCGATCTGAAGACCGGCGGCGGCATGGTCTCAGCCAGAGATATCACCGGCCAAATCAAAATCTCGACCAGCGGCGGAAAACTGAAGCTCGCGCAACTCCGCGGGCCGCTGGACGCGCGCACCAGCGGCGGCAGTATCAAGATGGAAAGCTGCGAAGGAAATCTCGGCGTGAAAACAAGCGGCGGCGGAATCCATTCCACCGCGGGGAGCGGGACGCTCGACGCGAAAACCTCCGGTGGATCGATCGTCGTTCGCGACTTCAGAGGCGACACAATGGTAAAAACGAGCGGCGGTCAGCTCACGTTCGAAAATATCGGCGGCAAAGTGATCGGTCAGACTTCCGGTGGCTCCATCACCGCGGCGCTCGTCTCGCCTGTTCCCGGCGACGTCGAGTTGAGCAGCTCTGCCGGGAGTATCGATCTAACCGTTCCGTCGGACGCCGCGCTCACGCTGGAGGCGAGCGCACATAACGGCAGCATCTCGAATAGCCTTCCGATCGTCGCCACGCATAAGCACAAAGACGAGCTGCATGGCGCGATGAACGGCGGCGGCAAGTCTGTCATCCTTCGCTCCAGCGTGGGCAGCATCTCGCTCCGACCGGCCGCTCCGAAGACCGCGATGCAATAAACCGCTCCTTGCGCTCTTGAGGCCAAACGACCGATGAAGGATCTCCGCTTTGCACTCCGCCAGCTGCGGAAGTCGCCTG
>JACCTI010000423.1 GCA_013812515.1 Chthoniobacterales bacterium | reverse complement strand
CCGAACGGCTATCGCGCCGAGGCGGTGGCGAGCGGATTCACTTATCCAACGGGCGTCGCGTTTGATGGCGATGGGCGCCCGCATGTGACGGAGTCGGGTTATTCGTACGGAGAAGATTTCACCGTGCCACGGCTGGGTGCGGGTGAATGCAAACGGCAGCAAAGAGACTGTGATCACAGGGGGACGAAACGGTCCCTGGACTGGCGTCGCCTTTGCGAACGGCGCTTTCTGTATCGCCGAAGGGGGTGAACTGGAGGGCGGCCGCATCTTGCGCGTGACGCCGGACGGCCGACGGACGACACTGATCAGCGGACTTCCGAGCGTTGGCGATCATCACACGAATGGTCCGGTGATCGGACCAGATGGCTGGATTTATTGCGGCCAGGGAACGGCCACGAACGCGGGCGTGGTCGGAGAGGACAACATGGAGTTCGGCTGGTTGAAACGGAAGCCGCAGTTCCACGACACGGCGGGGAGGCCATCGTGCTTAGCGGCCAGAACTTCACCTCGCCCAATGTCCTCACTGGAGCAGGCAACGCTGTCACGGGGCCGTATCTTCCTTTTTGGCACGCCGAGCAGAGCGGGGCAGGTGATCAAAGGAGCGGTGCCCTGCGGCGGCAGCATTATGCGCATCCCGTCCGGGGGCGGCGAGCCACAATTGGTGGCGTGGGCTTTCGGAATCCATTTGGCCTGGCCTTCTCTCGCCGGGCGGAAAGCTCTACGTGACCGAGAACGGCTATGATGATCGCGGCAGCCGGCCGGTGTGGGGAACGCCTGACGTGCTCTGGGAAGTCCGGCGCGGCGCCTGGTATGGTTGGCCCGATTACAGTGCCGGCGAACCGCTGACCAATGACGACTTCAAACCGCCCGGAAAACCGCAGCCCGCCTCCTCCTCGCGGCTCGAGGGAAAACTCCGCCGCCGGCCGCCGCCAAACTCGGCGTCCACGCTTCCGCCAACGGGTTCGATTTTTCCCGCAGCTCGGCTTTCGGCCACGTCGGCGAGGCATTCGTCGGTTGCTTTGGCGACCAGGCGCCCACCGTCGGCAAGGTCGAGAATCCGGTGGGCTTTAAAGTCACGCGCGTGAATGTGGCAGACGGGCGCGGTCGAGGATTTCGCAGTCAATAAGGGACGGAAAACCGGACCGGCGTCGCTCGTCGGCGGCGGCGGTTTGGAGCGCCCGATCCCGGCACGCTTCATTCCCGATGGAAGCGCACTTTACGTGGTGGATTTCGGCGTCATGACCATGTCGCAGAGCGGACCGAATCCGGTCCGCGGCACAGGAGTGCTTTGGAAAATCGTGCGGCCATGAGGAATTCCGGCTGGGATTCTGGCTGCCGCCGCGGTGGGGTCAACGTTGCTGAGCTCGTGCGGCTCGGCGCGGCGCAGCGAACCGCTCAAAGGCGCGGTTAACATCAGCGACCCGCGCGTCGAACGTGGCCGATTCGTTTACATGGCGAACTGCAACCACTGTCATCCAGGCGGTGAAGCCGGCCTGGGCCCGGCACTGAACGACAAGCCGCTGCCCGAGTTTCTGCTAAAAACGCAAATTCGGACGGGACTCGGGGCCATGCCGTCCTTCTCCGAGGCGGAAATTTCCGACGGAGATGTCCGTGCGGTGATAGGGTATTTGAAGCAGATCCGCGCGGCTGATGCAAAGCCGATGTAGCTACAGCTCGAGCCCACCACGGAGCCCATTCGAGTGGATCTCACAATGTCCTCCGCGACATAACGCGGCGGCTCTTAAATGGCACGTGCATCGAACATCTTTTCGCGCTGCTGTTTTTCTTCGGCGCGGTTGTCCAATACGACGATCCGGACCCCTTGCGTTGGATGGGAATCTATCTGGCCGCGAGCTTCGTCTCCCTTCTCGCCGCTTTCGACCGGTTGCCCTGGTTGTTTGCTGCCTCCGTCGCCGCGGTCGCGCTCATCTGGGCATCATCGCTGGCGCCGCGTGCGTTTCCAAACGTCCGCATCAGCGAAATGTTCAGCGCGTGGGAGATGGCAAACGAGAGAATTGAAGAAGGTCGCGAGATGTACGGCCTGCTCATCATCTTTTTCTGCATGAGTATTCTGGCCCTCGCGCGCTCGCGAGAACGCCGCCGCTTTCTCTTGCATTCCAGACCGGCGAGCGAGGGAAGGTGAAACGGTGGCGCAAGTGAGGCAACGCGTTCAGAGCCGCGTGAGGAGCGGGAAAAAAGGTTGAAGGCGCAGGGCGTGCGACTACCCTGCTCTTCCTTTTATCAGGAGTCTTAGCTCAATTGGTTAGAGCGCCGCCCTGTCACGGCGGAGGTTGCGGGTTCGAGCCCCGTAGACTCCGGTTTTCAC
>JACCTI010000420.1 GCA_013812515.1 Chthoniobacterales bacterium | reverse complement strand
CGCGCGGCAGATCACCGATCTAGATGGAAAAGCGAACGCGCTCGAGGCGCAACTGCGCGACCTAACGAATGAGCGCGCTCAGCTTGCCAGCCCGATGGCAGAAGATGCCCTGGAGCGTTACGACCGTCTCTTCGCAAGCAAAGGAAACGCGGCCGTCGTCGCTTTGGAGCACGAAGTCTGCACCGGCTGTCATATGAAAATTACGACGCAGACGGCGCATCGCGTGAGGAATGGGCGTGAGCTTGTCAGCTGCGAGCAGTGCGGGCGGATTCTGTATTACGCGGAATAGTTCCGCCAGGATAGCCGGGGATTGTGGATTCCTGCTCACATCCTCCCACGCGCGTGTCATCCTGAGCCGCGAAGACGGCGAAGGACGCCAAGCAGCTTGAATTACGCTCGGTCCCGAGAACGTCAGTCGCGCCTGTGAGAGGTCCCTCGTCGTCTTCGCGACTCGGGATGACAGGCACGTGGAGCGTCTGCTAGACGTTGAAGCGGAATTCGACGACGTCGCCGTCTTTTACAACGTATTCCTTGCCTTCAATCCGGAGCTTGCCGGCTTCGCGCGCTTTCACGAATGAGCCCAAACCGGCGAGATCATCGAAGTGCACGATCTCCGCGGCGATAAAGCCGCGCTCGAAATCCGAGTGAATCACGCCGGCCGCAGCAGGCGCCTTGTCCCCTTCGTGAATCGTCCAGGCGCGGGTTTCTTTTTCACCGGTCGTCAGGTATGTGCGCAGGCCGAGGAGATGATAGACGGCGCGAATGAGTGCACTGACGCCGCTGCCCTCCACCCCAAGATCACGCAGATATTCCTGCGCCTCAGCTTCGCTCAGATCCACCAGTTCACTTTCGATCTGTGCACTGATTACAACCGCTTCACTGCCGAAATGTTGGCGCGCGTATTCCTCCACGGCGCGAACGTGCTGCAACGCCGCGTTGCCTTCGTCGCTTTGCGCGATGGGCGCGAGATCCGCCTCAGCCACGTTGCACGCAAAGAGCGTCGGCTTTGAAGTAAGCAAGAAGAATTCTTTCGCTACCATCTGCTCATCGGCCGATAACGGCGCCGTGATCGCCGGTTTGCCCGAATCGAGATGCGGCAGCAATTTTTCAATGACTGCGCTTTCCGTCTTTGCTGTCTTCGAACCCGCGCGCACCTCTTTCTGCAGGCGATCACGGCGTTTTTGCAGCGAAGCAAGATCAGCGAGCACCAGTTCCGTGTTGATTACTTCAATATCGCGGATTGGATCAATCGTGCCGCTCACGTGATGGATGTCACCGTTCTCGAAGCAGCGCACCACCTGCACAATGGCGTTCACTTCACGAATATGGCTGAGGAACTGGTTGCCGAGTCCTTCCCCCGCGCTGGCCCCTTTCACCAGGCCTGCGATGTCGACGAACTCGATTGCGGCCGGGATGAGCTTCTGCGAACCGGAGAGCTTCGAGAGAACTTCGAGCCGCCGATCAGGCACCGTGACAACGCCGAGGTTCGGGTCAATCGTGCAAAACGGATAATTCGCCGCCTGCGCTTTGCGAGTGCGAGTGACGGCGTTGAAGAGAGTCGACTTTCCGACGTTCGGCAAGCCAACGATTCCGGCGCTCAACATAAGGTGCGAGGTTAATGCGGGAGCCATCCGCCGGCAACGAGCCCTGGCACGGAAGCGCTAATCGCGGCGGAGAACGAGGAGTCGCAGGCTGTTTAGCACGACAAGAACAGTGCTGCCCTCATGCGCGACCACACCGAGTGAAAGAGGAATGCCGCGCACGAGAGCGAGGATCGCCATCGCGACCACCGTGCCGAGCGCGATCGTGATGTTCTGCCCAATAATTCGCTTTGCGCGGCGGCTCAGCTGAAATGCCGTGACGAAGCTTTCCAGCTTGTCATTCATCAAAACGACTTCCGCCTGCTCCATCGCAGCGTCGGAGCCGCGCGCTCCCATTGCCACTCCCACATCGGCCGCGGCGAGCGAAGGCGCGTCATTCACGCCGTCACCGATCATCGCGACCTTGCCCCCGCCCTGTTTCAGCTCCTGCACGGCAGCGACTTTCGCTTCCGGCGACAATTGCGCCCGGACGTCATCAAGACCGGCTTCACGCGCAATGAGATCTGCCGTCGCGGCGCGGTCGCCGGTTAACATTACCGTGCGAATGCCGGTGCGGCGAAGATTGTCCAGCATCCTGCGCGCTTCCGGCCGCAGTTGATCGCGGAGGAGAAAACGTCCGCAAATGCCCGGACCCGCCACCCAGACTTCCGCCACGTCGTGCTGCTCGTCGCGTGCCGCTTGGTAGACAGCCGCTCCGCTGGAGCGAACGAAATCATAGTTACCGAGAACGTAGAGCAACCCTTTCCCGCGCGCGGTCAAACCACGACCCGGGTGCGAGTCAGCATGCGTCAGGTTCAGGTGAGAAGCGCCGCGCTGCGCACCGACCCTCTGCAAGGCACGCGAGAGCGGATGATGCGAGAGACGCGCAAGATTATACGCCGCAGTGATAATCGCGCTCTCTTCACCGGCGAACGTGTCGATCCGGACCAGTTCCGGAACTCCTTGCGTAAGCGTCCCAGTCTTATCAAGCGCAACCGTTCGCACGTCCGCGAGAGTTTCAATCGCGGCACCTCCGCGGAAGAGCACGCCGCGGCGCGCCCCGGAAGCGATGGCCGAAAGGATTGCTGATGGAACACTGAGCACGAGCGCGCACGGCGACATGACGACGAGCAACGTCATCGCGCGATAGAATGCACTCCGATGAGCGGCCGTGGCGACAAAGGGAGGCCACCCAAATGCCAGCCAACCGATGGTGAAGAAGGCCGCGCACGCCGTGAGAACCAGATAGGTGTAATGGGTTCCGAAACGATCGCTGAAGCGTTGAGAGGGAGCCTTCAGGTGCTGCGCCTGTGCGATTAAGTTCACGATCTTCTGCAGCGCGCTTTCGTTCGACGGGCGCAACGCTTCGCCGTCGAGAACGCCCCAAAGGTTCAGCGTGCCGGCCAGCGCGACGTCGCCGGGCTGCTTCGGAACCGGGCGCGATTCCCCGGTAAGATTGGATTCATCGCAGGCGCTCTCGCCGCGCGTGACCCGCAGGTCCACCGGCACTTGTTCTCCGGACCGAACGCGGATCTGCATTCCGGCGGCAAGCGATTCGACCGCGCGTTCGTGTTCCGCGCCTGCTTCGAGAACAGTCGCGGTTTTCGGAGCTCCGCGGAGGAGCGCGCCGATCTCACGTTGGGTTCGCGCAGCGGCGAAATGCTCCATCGCGCCGGAAGCCGAGAAGAGGAAAAGGAGCAATGCA
>JACCTI010000411.1 GCA_013812515.1 Chthoniobacterales bacterium | reverse complement strand
GATGTTCCCTACGTGCTGGCAAGGGCGCGCTGGTTTGGGAACATAGTGCCGCCAGGACCCTCATTGTCGGCTTATCGGGAGCGGCAGCGTACCGTCGATGCTTGCCTGGTGGCGCTCGCTGGTGACTACGAGGTACGGGTTGTTGGAGTTTCAAACATACTATGTCGAAACGGTGCCTGCGCCGTCGAGGAGGATGGCATACCGTTGTATCGGGACATGCACCACCTGAGTGCCCGAGGCGGTCTGCTCTTGGCACCCGCCGTTGAAGAGGCGCTCGATGGCCTCTAGGTGCATGAGCTACTGAACTTGCGCCCAAGACATGAGTGGTCGAAAGCAGCGCTTTGCTAAAGCGCCGTAGTCCAAAAGGCTACCGAGGGTTCGAATCCCTCCCTCACCGAAGGCTTTTGCGACAAACAGCTATCTCGCCGTCTCTCGCTTTCATTCGCCTCATGATTTTCAGCGATAACGTTGATCACCGAGTTCACTGAACGCAAGGCGCTCGATCTCGTTCCTACATGAAGCCGAACATTGAGAACAAAGGCCGCTCGGCGCGTGGTGGCGTCGCGGCGATTTTCCTCGTTGCCGGTGCGTGTCTTATCCCCGAAGCAGGATTGCTCGCGGCAGTCTTCATCCTAATTGGATTATTCAGTGCCTTTGAGGCATGGCGCGGCTGGTGTGCGATTCACGCCTGCCGCTTTTAAGTTGCGTCGTAGCCCGGCCGATGCCCGAATACCGCAAATTGCTGCGCCGGACCGCGATCGCAGTAGCTTTATGTATCGTCGCGGTGCTCGTCTGTTACTTTTGGATTGACCGACCCGTGGCCTTCTTGGTCCATCGCCACCACATCAACGAACTCCCGGGTTTCCGCTGGCTTACTTACCCGCCGCCGCAATTGCAGACCTGGTCGCCACTGGTTTTAATGGTGCTTCTAGTCCGACGCGCGTGGGGACCATTCGTCCACTGGCAACAAGTGCTGCTGGTCGCGTGCGTCAGCTTGATTGTGGCCGATGGTTTCCGTATCTCACTGGGGGATGTTTGTGGCCGCTATTGGCCGGAGACCTGGTTTCATAACAATCCATCACTCATTGGCAACAGCACCTATGGTTTCCATCCCTTTCAGCGGGGCGGCGACATCGGCAGCTTTCCGTCGGGCCACGCCGCCAGGATCTTGAGCTTCGCCACCGTGTGGTTCATTGCGGTGCCCCGCAGTCGAGTCACCGGCGTGGTCTTGTCTACTGCAATGCTCGTGAGCCTTGTAGCGATGAACTATCATTTTGTCAGCGACGTGATTGCCGGCAGCGTTTTAGGCTGGATTGTCGCCACCTATGCCGCGCATTTGGCCCGGCTCCAAACCTCGCGAGAGACTGTCCCGTCGCGTGACAACAGTAACTAGGTAGAAGCGGTTTCAGAATTGAAATTCGTCATGCAACCGCCGGAAACTCGCCTTGATCCTACCCTTCTCCCCCAAGGAGTCACGAGGAAGGTCGGGATCGAGATGAACCAGTTCGTCGGCGCGCCTGCGGTCGTAATTGTTTTTTTGAGGACTGAGATCCTCAACGAGCGAGGTCAGCTTAACATTGCCGACAGTGAAGTCGCGATATCGCGTTTTCGACCGGTCTTCTTTTTAGCAGGAATTGGGATGGGTATGAGTTCTTCGTCAATGATTGCGTTTGAAAGTTCGCCAGCTTGTGAGTCAACGCCCTTCCGGCTAAATATGATCTTCATCACACAAGGCCCCACGGTCTCTCCGCTAGTTAGTTCGTCTTACCTGCCGTCGGTCTGCTGTAGTTCCCGCATCAGAAAGCGAAGCCGGGCGTACTGGTCCTCGTGGTTCTCGCCCCCGGTTTCGATGATGGCGAGGTTTTGGAGAGCGGCGGCCGACGACAAAGGATCACCCGCATCGGGAAAACAAGCTGTGGCAGTGCGGCGAATCCACACCTCGTCGACGCGCAGAAGCCGATCGGGGCCTGTCGGCGGGGTGGCGAACTGCGTGCCGGGTGCGGGACTGCCGGAGCGGTCCCGGGCTGGATGCACGACGCACACAGGGAGAGTGCCCTTGAAAGCGTTGACGACGAAAGTGCTGAGGAGTTCGGAGCCGATGGTTTCCGTGACAACGAGCAGAGCCTCGCCGGCTCCGGCTACGCTTTCCATTAGCGGCAGCCACGCGGCGAGCGGTTCCTGCGCGGCTTTATCGCACACCACCACACGGCAGTGCCGGAGCCGCACGGCCCACGGGATATCCCACGACATCGCGGTCGAGTCGCGTAGGAAATGCGGGGAAAGCGCGCCGCCGAGGAGTACTCCCCGTCGCTGCATGATACGGGATTCGAAAGTTTCGGATGCGCTGCACCAGATGTGGCGGTCGTCCGGCACGAGCCGGCGGGCTTCGGAGATGAGGGTTAGGAGATCGGAAGGGCGGTTGTTCATGACTCGCGCCGAGCGTGCTCAGGAGACCGAGCAGAGGAAAGAGATATTTCTATTTGGCGATTACCGTTCGACGTCCGACCGCTCAAGGACAATTACCCGATGTCACGCTTCGAGAGCAAAGGCTGGACTCACGGTAACAACTGCCCTTCCTCGACACGAACATCGGATACTGGCAGGACGAAGTCTTCGACCTTGCGAAGTGCGCGGGCGCTTTGAGATGGCCCAGCCATATCTTCGATCCAACCGAGACGGAAAGCCCTGACTGGCTGTAACCGCTTCAAATCCGTCGTTATTTCGGCAAAAGCTTCTCGTGCTGCTGCTCCTAACGGTCCTCCGCGCAACGCTATCTCTCCGCTGT
>JACCTI010000408.1 GCA_013812515.1 Chthoniobacterales bacterium | reverse complement strand
TTTCTTCGCCGCGCCTGCCCCTGCGCGGCATGCGGGGGCGAACCGGATGTGCTCGGAAACATCATCCGTCCGAATGTAAGGTATACGCCCGAGAGCTTCGGCGTGCGCAGTTGGGAACTCGTTGGCGGCTATGCCTTGCAACCCCGATGGGGTGATGGTCATGGCAGTGGCATTTACTCGTATCAGTATCTGCGACGTCTTGCCGCAGCGACTTGACGCAGCTGCTACGATGGCTTCCCGCAGATGAGTAGCCCCGTGAAAACAGCGCTCCTTCTGTTCCTTCTGTGCGTTTGCGGCGGGGCCTTCATTGTCGCTCATCGGGTCAGCGATCGAGTTTCGCCGCCCTTTCCCCGAGAACTGTTCACCGTCGTGAATCAGCAACTGGCCGCGTTCCGCTCGGCTGATTTCCAAAGCGCTTATCGGCACGCGGCCACGGGCGTGCAGCAGAAGTTCACCGTCCCGCAGTTCGAAGAAATGGTGCGTCACAATTATCCCGAAATGACGCGCGCGTGCCGCGTGGAGTTCGGCCTGGCTAACGTGCAGGGCGCGAGCGCGGTCGTGCAGGTTTTCTTCTTGGCCGCCAACGGCTCCGTCCGCAGCTTCCTCTACCACCTAACGAGTGAGAGCAACTCATGGAAAATCGACGGAGTCGAGGAGTTGAAAGGCTCTCGGCCTAACGAACGATTGGCCGGGTCCCACGTCTGACGAATTGAAGGGCTAGCTGCGGATCGTAACTCGCAGGAGCGACGTGTCCTCCGCCGCCGGCGCCAGATGACGTTCTTCCAGGCACGCGGGAACAAGGAAGAACTCGCCCGGCCGCAATCTTACTCCGGAGCACTCGAGTTCTCCTGTCAGGCAATGGACGATTGCGAAGCTGCCTTGCGCGGTGACACATCGAGCACCGGTGAGCTGCCACTTTTCCACGTCGAAGAGTTGATGGCGAAGGAGGGATTCGCCGTGGCTTTCGACAAGACCGGGTTCGTAGTCAGCGAAGTCGATTGAGCGAAGCGATTCCGCGATGTGGAGTTCGCGTGGGGAACCGTCCGCGCCGGCGCGATTCCAGTCGAAAACGCGATAAGTGGTGTCGCTGTTCTGCTGGATTTCCACGATCACAATGCCCGCGCCAATGGCGTGCACTCTTCCGCTCGGCAAGAACATCGCGTCGCCTGACCGGACGGAGAGCCGATGAATGTGATCTTCAACCGTGCCGCTTTGCAGCGCCTCCTCGATCTTCCGACGCGAGCTGTGCTTTTCCAGGCCGGCGTAGAGTTCAGCTCCTGCGGCAGCGTCTGCAATATACCAAAGCTCGGTCTTCGACTCACCGCCGATCTCGCCTGCGACTTCAGGGGGCGGATGGACCTGGAGCGAAAGCTTCTCCTGTGCGTCGAGCAGTTTGACGAGAAGCGGAAAACGAGGCGCATCTGGAATGCCGCCGAAGACCAGCTCACGACTTTCCAGCCACAGTTCGTGCAGGGTGCGTCCGCGATACGCCCCTTCCCGCACCACGCTCTGCGCTTCGGGGCGATCAACAAATTCCCAGGACTCGCCGATGGTTGCACCAGGAGGCAGACGCTTGCCGTAAAGCGCCTCTAGGCGGCGGCCACCCCAGACCCGTTCCATGAAGATCGGCTCGAACAGGAGCGGTGAAGTGACGCTCAGCTGCGACATTGCGAAATCATTGTAGCGGCAGCCGTTTTCGGCTGCATGGGTTTGTTTGTTGGAATAGGCGACGCGCCTGCCACCACAGGAGAACAATCTCTGTTTGCGGGCTGCAGAAACGCAAAGATCTTCTTTGTCGCCTCCGCAGCGGCGAGTTCCGCTTATCTCACTGTCAGCGAAATCTTCGCGCTCGAGATCCGATCTCTCGCGATCGCAATCTTATACTCGGCACCTTCGCCGGTGGGGTCTTCGCACCGCTTATTTTCGGTAAGCTGGTCGGGACAGGCTCGCGGGACGCACTCTTTGGAGGTATCTTTTGGGCGCAGCCCTAATGATCATAGCCGCCGCTATCGAAGGAATCGGCGTAAACGCTAAACGACGTTCGCTCGAGCACATCGCACCGCCACTCTCAACTCGCGCCCAGGCGGTGCTCTTTTCTTGAACGTGACACCGGGGAATTGCGTCAGGAGTTGGGTGCCAGTGATTGTGTGGATGCTTGTTATTTTCACTGCCTCGAGAGATCTGATGTCCGCGGAACACACCTCGCGCTTCATTGGACCTTTCCTGCGCTGGCTCGCGCCCGAAATCTCTGCGGGAGCTATTCTGTCCGTGCAGTTCTTTGTTCGAAAACTGGCGCACTTCACGGAGTACGCCGTCCTCGGAGCACTCCTGTGGCGCGCTCTGCGCCGGAGCTTGGAAAAAAGAACGGTCTTCGCAGCCGCCTTCCTGATCGCCGCGCTCTTCGCTGTCTCTGACGAGTTTCACCAATCGTTCGTCGCGTCACGAACTGCTTCGCCACACGACGTCCTGATCGACGCTTGTGGCGCCGCGGTTGGACTGATGACCTGCTGGGTGATCGTGCAGCGGAATAAACGGGAAGCGGCGCGCGTCAAGAGCAGTTAGCCGGAGCGGCACGCGAAAGACCATGAGGCCGGCTGGAGGCGGGACGGCTTTCCGTATCGATCTGCACTTCGATTCTGGCCTCGCCTTTTTCCTCTCAAAGCAGGATCGCGCAACGGCGCTGACCAGAATCTTGCGAGAGAAGACTTCGATCAAGGATGCGATTGAAGCGTGCGGGGTGCCTCATCCCGAGGTCGACCTCGTCCAGAGCAATGGCGCGACCGTTCCGTTCGAGCACCAACTGCAGACCGATGCCGTTCTGGAGGTTTACGGTGTGGTTGCTTCTCCCGCGACTGCGGAAGAGCACTTGCAGCAACGTCGGCTCGCGAGATTTGTCGTGGATGGCCACTTGGGCAGGCTCGCGCGCGATCTGCCGTTCATGGGCTTCGACGTCGGACCCGCCAGATGATCTGCTCATCGCGGTTGCCGCAGCTGAAGATCGTGCGTTGGTGACGCGGAATCGTCGTCTGCTTATGTGGCGCGCGGTGCGGCACGGCTACTGCCCGAGATCCCACGATCCCGGGGAGCAGATGGTCGAAGTTCTACGGCGCTTCGACCTTGCAGAGGTGATCGCGCCGTTTACCCGCTGCCCGGCTTGCAACGCCATGTTACGGCCTGTAGAGAAGCGCGACATTCTCGAGCAACTCGAACCTCTTACCCGCATTCACTACGATGAATTCCGACGGTGCGCTAACTGTGGAAAGGTCTATTGGTCCGGATCCCACGTCAGCAAACTGGAAGCGCGGCTCGAAAGAATCCAAGGTAGGCTGCAGTGATGCGGCCGCCACACCAATCAGAGGTCAGAGATCCGAAATCAGAAATGAAGCCGCTGGGCCTGACTGGGCTCGAACCAGTGACCCTGCGCTTATCAAGCGCATGCTCTAACCAACTGAGCTACAGGCCCGAAGGGCGGCTGCGCCGCCGACTTTGAATTTTCGACTGTCGATTTTTGATCGGCCAGACAAGCGGGGG
>JACCTI010000407.1 GCA_013812515.1 Chthoniobacterales bacterium | reverse complement strand
TCATCTCCCTTCTGGAACGCGATCCCCGCTGCATGATGATTACGCTCGATCCCGACACCGCGTCCGCAGCGCCAGCGCTCTTGAAGAAAGTGGCCCAAGAGCACGGCGGCACGGCCGGTGTTTACGGAACCGTCCTGGTTGAAGGATTCGCGCGGAAAGGAGACGCGGTCGAGCTGCTGGATTCGTAGGCCTCCTGGCCGCTCGTCGAGAGTGACTCCACGAGCAGCGCGCAGAGCGGGCGTCTCGTGAGATACGGGTGCGTCTCGACGCAGCGAGGCGGCCTATAACTATCTTTTTCAATCGCGCTCAAGGTTCGACGTTTCCCGGATGGAGAGGAACCAACCCAAGTGGTTTGTATCTCGGCCTTCCGATCCAGTGTTTCATCCGTGTCCCTTCTCCACGAAGGAGAAAGCTCCTTCCTGCTCTCGGTGGACGCGGACCGATGGCACATGTGAGGGTAAGGTGTGGGCTCAAATTGGAGTGAGGGTATTCCGGTTTTCGAACTGGCTTACAAGCAATGAGCAAACCGCTCCTCATCGTACTCACCGCGATGGCGATGCTTGCCTTCGCCGGGAATTCGCTGCTTTGTCGGCTGGCGCTGCGGCAAACGCGCATCGACGCGGCGAGCTTCACGTCCATTCGCATCATTTCCGGAGCTGCCGCGCTGTGGCTCCTTCTTAAGATTCGCGATCGCAACGGGAAAGGCGCAGGCAACTGGCCTTCCGCGCTTGCCCTTTTCGGCTACGGCGTTCTCCTTTGCCTACCAGGGCCTCTCCGCCGGGACCGGCGCATTGCTCCTTTTCGGGGCTGTGCAGGCCACGATGATTTTGTGGGGACTGCACAAAGGCGAACACCTGCGCGCGCGACAATCCGCAGGCCTCGCTCTCGCATCAGCTGGTCTCGTTCTGCTTGTCTTGCCAGGTGTCACTGCTCCGTCGTTGACCGGCTCCGCGCTGATGCTGGGAGCGGGGATCGCGTTGGGGTACCTACTCGCTGCGCCGCAAAGGAGCCGGCGATCCATCCCGTGCCACAGCCGGTAACTTCCTGCGCGCGGTCGCGTGCGCGGCCGCGTGCAGCGTCTGTGCGATCCCATGGGCGCACTTCGATCGAGCGGGCGCCGTTTACGCGCTGCTTTCCGGAGCCGTGACCTCGGGACTCGGCTATGTCATTTGGTACACCGCGCTGCCTGGTCTGAAAGCAGCGAGCGCCGCAGCCGTGCAATTAAGTGTGCCGCTCCTCACGGCCGCCGGCGGAATTCTCTTGTTAGGCGAACCGCTCACGGTGCGTTTTTTTGTGCCTCCGTTGCTATTCTGGGCGGCATCGCGCTTGTGGTGATGCACTCGCGCGACGCAGATCTCTCTGTCGTCGATCCACAGCAATGAACGCAGACGGGGCACTCCTCGTGGCTCATCGCCAGCGGGGCGCCTGGCGGGGAGGCGACACTCTTGTCGCCTTGCAAATCTGGGGTTGGGCGACAAGAGTGTCGCCTCTCCGGTGCAGCCAGCCCTGCGTGTGCACGTTGCGGATTGGAAGTGCATGACAAGGTCTAAAATATCCCCGGCATTGGGACGCTGATGAATTCACCGATGCAGGCAAGCTCCGATCCGCGCGACAAATTCAACCGCTTGTATTACGCGAGCAACGTCTGGATGCACACGAGCTGGCACGGGGTGCCAGTCGCAAAAACACCGACCGATCTGTGGATTTATCAGGAGATCATCCACGAACACCGGCCAGACTGGATTGTTGAGACCGGCTCGTGGATGGGCGGGAGCGCTCTTTATCTGGCTCATCAACTCGACCACTTCGGCGGCCGCGTCATCTCAGTCGACATCGACGTCCGAGAACGCCCGAAACATCCACTCATCACCTGGCTGCATGCGGACTCCGGAAGGCAGGAAACGGCGGAGTCGGTTCGCGCAGAGGTGAGCGGCAAGGTCATGGTCATTCTCGATTCCGACCACACGAAGCCCCATGTGCTAAAAGAACTGGAGTATCTGGCACCTCTGGTCACTCCAGGCCAGTATCTCATCGTCGAAGACACGAATCTGAATGGCGTCGTCCCGTGGACTGAGCCGGGACCGGCGGAGGCACTCGCGTCCTGGCTGCAAGACAAGCCTGACCGCTGGGAAGAGGATGCGGGAAGGGAGAAATTTTTGCTCACCTTTAATCCCGGCGGCTACTTGAAGCGGCGCGGTTGACCTTATCGAGATAACAATGAAGGACCTCACTCAAGGATCAGTCATTCGCCATCTCCTGCACATGGCCGCATTCTCGCCATGAGCATGCTGGGTGCAGACGCTTTATTTGCTCGCGGACCTCTATTGGGTTGGGCGGCTCGGAAAAGAGGCAATCGCCGGGGTCGGTGTAACGGGAAATCTGATGATGGTGGTCATGGCGTTTATGTTTCTTCCGTTGTGTCGCAGGTCATGCAAGCCTGCTTCAATTTACTGCTGCTGAAGCGCGAGCTGGGCAGCAAGCTCAATTTCGATGCCTCGTCACCTTTGGTGGCATCATCCGCCTCCGACTGGGTCCAAAAAGAAGCGGGGCGTTGTAGCCGGGGCGTTGAGCCCGGCCCGCTGGCCATTGTAGCCGGGGGCGTTGAAGCCGGCTGCTGATGCGGCTTCTTACGCCGGCTGCTGCTTGGCCGAGGCTTGCGCGGCCGGGGTCAGCGCCCCCGGCACCGCTGCGCAAAGATGATCTTCGCCGGGCCGCGCGACCGCGATGTATTCTGTCTGCTTGTGAGTGCTTCGCTTCCCTTGGTATCGTCGGCGGCATGCCCAGCATACAGTTAGCGGCGGTCCGCCTCGTAGCATGATGCAAGCGCCGCCAGGCCGCAGTTCGCCTCCGCCGAGCAATCGCTGGGAATTCCTGCGCGATGTTGCCGTCTTTCAGTTGAAACGGTGATCGATAACCTGCGCGACCTTGCCCTCGTCCCTGTCTCGTTAGGCGCAGCCCTCGTCGATCTCGTTTTCAAAGGAGAACGAGAAGGCGTGCTTGTCTATAAAGTCCTGCAGTGGGGCGCGCACAGCGAGAAGATGATCGACGTCTACAGCGCGATCGAAGAACACCCCGATACTCTCGTCAACCCAAATTACACAGTCGACGGTGTCATCGCGCGCCTGGAGCGCGTTGTTGTGCGCGAGTGTGAGAAAGGCGGAACGGCCGCAACGGTGAAGGCGGCGATGGATCGCGCGATCGATCAGCTGCACGCCGAAACACGGCCAGCGCGAGAGACAGCCACGGGGCTCGTTACCCGAGCCACTGAAAAAATACGCAGCAAATTCGATCCACCGGCTGCAGAGTAAGAGCACATCAGCGGCAAGGCGCGGCTTCGTTTCAAGAGGAGGCGCCATAACGTCGGCCGCGCACGAAAATCAGCCGAAGTCGCCGCCGCTCCTTCCGTATCTCGCTCTCGCGCCGGAGCCAATCATTCGATAAACAACTGAGCATGGCAACGCCCGGGATCGCGATACGAGCCTTCGTCATTGGAGATTACGATGCAGCCTGCGCGCTTTGGAATGCCGCCGAAGGGATCGAGATTTGCGAGGGTGACTCGCGCTCCGAGCTGGGGGCGTATCTCGAGCGAAATCCGGGACTGAGCTGCGTTGCGGAAGAGAATGGCGCGCTGGTGGGCGCGGCACTGTGCGGGCACGACGGACGCCGCGGGCTCATTTATCACCTCGGTGTTGCAACGAGCGCGCGCGGACGAGGCGTCGGCCGAATGCTTCTGCAACATTGCCTGAACGGCTGGCGTGCCGCCGGGATCAAACGCGCTTTCATTCTCGTCGCAACCGATAACTCGTCAGGCCGGGAATTCTGGATCCGGAATGGCTGGGAAAGCCTCTCGGAAGCGATTCCGATGGCGAGAGACATTTGAGTGACGTCGACGGTTTCACG
>JACCTI010000403.1 GCA_013812515.1 Chthoniobacterales bacterium | reverse complement strand
GCTCCATCAAATCTGTGTAAATCCGTGAAATCTGTGGACAACTATCCGGCTGCTTTCTTGAGCGCCGCGGCCATATCGGTCCGTTCCCAGGTAATGTCGGGATCGTCCTTGCCGAAGTGTCCGTAGTTGGTCGTCTTGCTGTAAATCGGACGGAGCAGATCAAGCTGCTGGATGATATCGGCCGGCTTGAAGCTAAAGACGCTTTTCACCGCTTTCTCGATCGCTTCCTCGTCGACGGTTGCGGTCAGGAAAGTATTGATGTGGACGCTGACCGGCTGCGGATGCCCAATCGCGTAGGCGAATTGCACTTCGCAACGGCTGGCAAGTCCCGCCGCGACCACGTTCTTGGCCACCCAGCGCGCCATGTAAGCCGCGCTGCGATCCACCTTGCTCGGATCTTTCCCGGAAAAGGCGCCACCGCCGTGTCGGCCCATCCCGCCGTAGCTGTCGACGATGATCTTGCGCCCAGTGAGACCGGTGTCGCCCTGAGGCCCGCCGACCACAAAACGTCCGGTGGGATTAATAAAATATTCCGTCGTGCCGTTCATCATTGAGCTCGGCAGCACCTTGCGGATGACTTTCTCGACGCAGAAGTCCTTGATCTCTTTGTGTTTCGTGTCGGCCGCGTGCTGGGTCGAGATCACGACGTTCGAGATGCCGACGGGCTTGTTGTCGTCGTAAACAACGGAGACTTGCGATTTCGCATCGGGCCGGAGCCATTCGCATTCGCCGCTTTTCCGGATGCGGGTCAACTCGCGACCAAGCCGGTGCGCGAACATGATCGGCGCCGGCATGAGTTCCGGGGTTTCGTCGCAAGCGAACCCAAACATCAGGCCCTGATCCCCCGCACCTTGCTCAGCGTGGCCTTTGCCTTCCGCTTCCGACTGATCGACGCCCTGCGAAATGTCTGCGCTCTGGTTGGTGATGATGTTTTGGATGTCGATTTTATCGGCATGAAAAACGTCGTCGTCGTTCACGTAGCCGATTTCGCGCACGGTATTGCGCACGATGATGCTGATCGGGACGACGCTTTCCAAGGCCTCCCCTTCAGGCAGATTCGGGATCGTGATTTCGCCACCAACGATGACGGTGTGGCTTTTGGCGAAAGTCTCGCAGGCGACGCGGCTGGTTTTATCCTGGCGCAGACAGGCATCGAGAATCGCGTCCGAGATTGTGTCGCAAACTTTATCCGGGTGCCCTTCTCCGACGGATTCCGATGAAAAGATGAAGCGGCGAGACATTTAGAAGCGGTTGATGGTTGATCGAAGGAGACGTCTCGAGCCCGCGGGCATCGGCCGATCATATTGACCAATCATGATGCGTAGATGTATGATCCTGTCGCGCTCCGATGTCGTCAACTTTAAATTTTCTCCGTCTGCTCGCGGACTCGACCCGGTTGCGGCTGGTGCTGCTTTTGGAGCAGGAGGAACTCTCGGTGGCGGAGCTGCAGGACATCATGGGGATGGGCCAATCCCGTATCTCCAGCCATCTTTCGCAGCTGAAACGCGCCGGTGTGGTGCTGGACCGGCGTTCCGGGAAGAACGTTTACTACGGCCTGACGAAGAGGGATGCGCAGGATGCGACGCGCGCGCAAGTGAGTGAGTTGACGCGTGCGCTCGCCCGGGAATTGCCGGAGACGACTCGCGATCGCACCGCGCTGCAAGTCGCATTGCGCAAACGGCAGGACAAAACGCGCGCCTACTTCGATGAGCTGGCGGGAAAGTTCGGACGCAGCTACGTGCCAGGCCGATCGTGGCAGGCGCTCGCGCATACGCTGATTACATTGCTGCCGGCGCAAGCGGTCGCCGATCTCGGCGCGGGCGAGGGCACCCTTTCGCAACTGCTCGCGAAGACGGCGAAGAAGGTCATCGCAATCGACAACTCGCCGAAGATGGTCGAGTTCGGGTCGAAGCTCGCGGCCGATCACGGCTTCTCGAATCTGGAGTATCGGCTCGGCGACATCGAAGATCCGCCGATTGCCAAAGGCACGATGGATCTCGCGATTTTGAGCCAGGCCTTGCATCACGCCATTCACCCGGAGCGGGCCATCGCCGAAGCGCATCGGATTCTGAAGAGAGGCGGCCGGCTCGTCGTGCTCGACTTGCTGAGCCATCAGTTCGAGCGCGCGCGCGAACTTTACGCCGATCACTGGCTTGGGTTCGGGGAGGTGCAATTGCATCAATGGCTCGAGCAGGGCGGCTTCCAGAAGATCGAGGTGACGGTAGTTTCGAGGGAAAAAGAAAGCCCGCACTTCCAGACGGTATTTGCGACGGGCGTGAAGTAGATTTGCACACTGCGCTTGCCAGTGCGTCCCGCCTGGCACGCGATTTAGCTCGACCCAAGCCAGGTGGATTGAGATCGTCTCTGCAGTCAAGGAGACTCGTGCCCGAGCAACAGGTAGACCCCGAGGATAAGACGGAACTCGCCCTCGAGATCGCGCATCTGTTGTTCATCGACGTGGTCGGATATTCGAAATTGCTGGTGAACGACCAGGTCGGCCTGATGCGAGAGCTCAATCGGATCGTCCGCGGCACAGAATGTTTCCGGGACGCTGAAGCGAGCGAAAAGATGATTCGTCTCTCGACTGGGGACGGAATGGTCCTTCTTTTTTTTCGCAGCCCAGAGCAACCAGTGCGCTGTGCGCTCCAGATTAGCGACGCGTTACGCAATCGACCGGAGATTAAATTACGCATGGGAATTCACAGCGGCCCCGTAAACCAGGTGATGGATGTGAATGACCAAATCAATATGGCTGGGGCCGGAATCAACACCGGTCAGCGCGTAATGGATTGTGGCGACGCCGGACACATTCTCTTGTCCAAACATATCGCCGACGATCTGACCC
>JACCTI010000384.1 GCA_013812515.1 Chthoniobacterales bacterium | reverse complement strand
ATTTACACAGACTTCACGGTCTCGGAGCCTGATCTCCCGCTGGTTCGGCGCTATCTTGACAACCCGAATCTGAAGGTCATGACGGATGCCGAAGACGACAACGTTGGTGCCCGCCAGGGAGATCTTTACTTTATCGACAATGCCGTGCAGCCCAGCGCCGGAACGGTTAAGCTGCGTGCAGTTACTCCGAACCCGGATCGCGCGCTCTGGCCATCGCAATTCGTTCGCGTCCGCCTGGTTCTTGATGTGCTAAAGGACGCAACGCTGGTGCCTGGCAGTGCGGTGCAAATTGGGCAAAACGGGCCGTATGTTTTCGTCGTCAAGCCCGACTCCACGCTAGATTTGCGGCAGGTCAAACCCGGACAGGTGCACGGCGATCTCACGGTGATCAGGGAAGGAGTGCGCGGAGGAGAAACCGTCGTCGTCAGCGGCCAGTTGCAGCTCAGTCCCGGGGCGAAAGTCCTTCCGAAAGATGTGGGCAGCGGCGGCGAAGTTGGGATGCAGCGCGCGAAAGCCATCGACTAGCGTTCCCAATGGTGGCGGATTCAAAGAACATCGAACGGGAGCGGGAGGGCGCGCCCGAAGACGATAACGGTTCCGGCGGGCATCTGGTGCATGGGGTTCGGATGACGGACAAGAACAAGACGCCGGCGGCGAAGCTGGTCCAGTTCTCGTCCGGTCTGTCGAAGCCGTTCATCCAGCGGCCCGTCATGACGATGCTGCTGACCACTTCGATCATCGTCTTCGGCATTCTCACCTTCAAGCAACTCGCCGTGAACGACCTTCCGGCCGTTGATTATCCGGTTATTTCGGTAAGTGCTTCCTATCCCGGTGCAAATCCGGAGACGATGGCGAACACCATCGCGACGCCCTTGGAGAAGCAGTTCACGCAGATTCCGGGGCTAACCCTCACGACGAGTTCGAGCACACAGGGAAGCACGAACATCACGCTGCAATTCGATCTCTCGAAGAGCATCGACTCGGCCGCGATCGACGTCCAAGCCGCCATCCAGCGCGCCACCGGTCAATTGCCTAACGACCTACCGAGTCCCCCGCGTTTCGAGAAGTCGAACCCGAACGATCAGCCCGTTATGTATATCGCCCTAACGAGTGATACGCTGACCGACGGAGACCTTTACAAATATGCCACCTCGCAGGTGCAGCAGCGAATCAACATTCTGCCTGGTGTTTCGCAGGTGCAGATCTTCGGGGTAAAAAGCGCCATCCGCGTCAAGGTCGACCCGGGCGCGCTCGCTTCGCGCAACATTACCTTCGACGAACTCTCCACCGCGATCCGGGCCGGCTCTTCCTATTCCGGAGCGGGTCAGTTGGACGGCAAGAACCAGTCTTTCGTCCTGCGCCCGAATGGACAGATCGAGAACGCGGAGGGGTATCGAAACCTTATCATTGCGCGCGGTAAGGATGGTTCGCCCGTCTACCTGCGCGATGTCGCGAACGTGATCGACTCCGTGCAGGACGAGCGCCTTTCGCGGCATTTCTTCGCCCGCGGATTCGATCCCCCCGCCTCCGTCATCGTCATGGCGGTTTCGCGCCAGGCCGGGGCGAACGCCGTCCAAGTCGCGAAGTCGATCACAGACCTGCTGCCGCAACTTCGGTTGGAGCTGCCCGGCTCGATCAATCTCATCCCCACCTTCGATCGCGCGCAGAGCATCGTCCATTCGGTCAGTGACGTCCAAGTCACTCTCCTGATTGCGTTCGTCCTTGTTATTCTGGTCATCTTTGTCTTTCTCGGTCGCGCCACGGACACGCTCATTCCGGTGGTCGCTCTGCCGCTTTCACTTCTCGTCACGTTTCTCGCCATGTGGGCGCTGAATTACTCGATCAACAACCTGACGCTTATGGCGCTTACGCTTGCGATCGGGTTCCTGGTCGATGACGCGATCGTCTTTCTCGAGAACGTGGTGCGCCGCGCCGAAAGCGGCGAGCCGATCTACAAAGCGACCTTGAATAGCGCCGGCGAGATTTCGTTCACGATCCTTTCCATGACGCTGTCGCTCGCAGCTGTCTTTATTCCGCTCGTCTTCATGCCGGGTCTGCTCGGCCGGATTTTCCGCGAATTCGCCGTCACGATCATCGTCGCGATTTTCGCTTCCGGTTTGATCTCGCTCACGCTGACGCCGTTGATGTGCGCGCGACTGCTGAAGGAACGCGGGCCCGGCCACAAGAAGGCGCGGATGGAGCGGATCACGGAACGGTTCTTCGATCCGGTTCTCCGTTTCTATAGCCGGAGTCTCGATTGGTTTCTTCAGCGCGGCTGGCTTGCGTTACCCATCGTAGCGCTCTGTGCTTTCGGCCTTTGGTATTTCTTCCGCGCGCTGCCATTCACGCTCCTGCCGACTGGCGATAGCGGCGTGATCCGCGGCGCGCTTATCATGCAGGAGGGCTCGTCGCCGCAGCAGCAGCGTCAGATGCAGGACAAGCTGGACCCGATTCTGCAGGCCAATCCGGCGGTGGATAAATACTTCACCGTTGCCGGCAGTGGCCGCGCCGGATCTTCCAGCATCTTCACCGTTTTGTTCCTCACACCCGCGAAAGAGCGCCGCCCAATTGAGGAGGTCGCGATGGACTTGCGGAAATCGCTCGGCGCCCTCCCCGGGATCATCCCGACGTTCAATCCCCAGCCGGTGCTCCAGATTAACATCGGCGCGACCGGCAGCTCGTTCGGGCGCTACAGCTATTCGCTTAGCGGGATCGATCCGAACGAAGTGTATGCCGCGGCCGATGCGCTCAGCGCCAGGTTCAAGGACTATCCGGGCTTTGTCGCGCCGCCGCGTTCCAACCTCTTCCGCAATCAGCCCAACATCGACATCGACATCGATCGCGATCGCGCCAGCCTTTACGGCGTCTCCACCACAAAGCTACAGAACCTGCTCCGGGCCGCTTATTCGCAAAACTTCGTCTACCTGATCAAGCAGCCGGACGACCAATACCAGGTCATTCTCGAAGTGGACGATCAGGACCGGTCCAGCCCGGAAGATCTGCGCCAGCTTTACGTCCGGCCTGATGGCAAGGACAGCTTGATTCCGATTCGCACTCTAACGAAGTCGAACCCAAAACTTGGCCTGCAGGCGGTGAACCACACCAATCAATTCACGAGCGTAACGTTCGGTTTTGATACGAAGCCGGACGTCGCTCTCGGCGATGTGACCGCTTACATCGAAAAGACGGCCGCCGAAGTTTTGCCACCTACTGTGAAAGGCGAGCTGCAGGGCGAGGGACTCGTCTTACAGCAACTCTTTCAAGCCCTGCCGTTCCTCATCCTCGCAGCCCTTTTCGTGATGTACGTCATTCTCGGCATTCTGTACGAAAGCTACGTCCATCCGGTGACCGTCTTATCGACGTTATTTCCCGCCGTCGTTGGCGGTCTTCTTACGCTTTGGCTTTTCAACTCCACGCTCTCGCTCTACTCGGTCATCGGTCTGTTCCTGCTTATGGGCATCGTGAAGAAGAATGGGATCATGATTGTCGACTTCGCACTCCATCGACTCGATGAAGGTTACGAGCGGCGCGCCGCGATTCACGAAGCGAGTGTGGAACGATTCCGTCCCATCATCATGACGACGCTTGCGGCCTTGATGGGCGCGGTCCCACTCGCGCTCGGTTATGGCGCCGACGGGAAATCGCGGCAGCCGCTTGGTCTGGTGATCGTTGGCGGCTTGGTCATCTCGCAGCTCATTACGCTTTATATCACCCCAGTGATCTACCTCGCCTTGGAGTGGTTTCAGGAAAGCGTGCTCGATAAAGTCCCGTTCCTCCGCAGCGGTCACGCGCATCTCGAGCCCGATCACGGCAAACCGGCGGTGCCACCGAAAGCGCCGATGCCCATCGGCGCGCACTGAGATTTTCTGTTGTGTGAGCCGCGGCTGTCGCGTTCTCTCC
>JACCTI010000374.1 GCA_013812515.1 Chthoniobacterales bacterium | reverse complement strand
ACGCAGTCGCCTTGCATCATGTGCGGCTCGATTTCGTTCCTATGGCACGCACCAGCATCAAGAAAATCAGGGGCCGCGAAATTCTCGATTCCCGTGGCAATCCGACTGTGGAAGTCGATCTGATTCTGGAAGGTGGCGCGTTTGGACGCGCCGCGGTTCCGAGTGGCGCGAGCACCGGTGAACACGAAGCCTGGGAGCTGCGCGATGGGGACAAGGGGCGCTACGGCGGCAAAGGCGTCACGCGAGCGGTTCGCGCCATCAATGAAACGGTCGCGGAGGCTTTAACCGGAGCCGACGCGCTCGATCAGGAGGCGATCGATCGCAAGCTGATCGCGCTCGACGGGAGCAAGAACAAGAAGAACCTCGGCGCAAATGCGCTCCTCGGGGTCTCGTTAGCCAACGCCCACGCCGCGGCTGCTTTCTCGGACATGTCTCTGTTTCGCTATCTCGGCGGCCCGCGCGCCAATGTGCTCCCCGTGCCGATGATGAACATCCTGAACGGTGGCGCCCACTCCGATGCGCCGATCGATTTTCAAGAGTTCATGATCATGCCGAAAGGGGCGCCCACCTTCGGAGAAGCGTTGCGCTATGGAACGGAAGTTTTCCATGCGCTCAAAGACGTGCTGAAGAAACGCGGCCTGTCGACTGCGATCGGCGATGAAGGTGGCTTTGCTCCGAAGCTCAGCTCGGCGGAAGATGCGCTCGAATCGATCGCCACCGCGGTTGAGCAAGCGGGTTATAGACTGGGCGAGCAAATTTTCATCGCGCTCGATGCCGCCTCCTCGGAGTTCTACGACAAGGAAAGCGGCGCGTACGTTTTCAAAAAATCTGACGGCTCGCAGCGGAATGCGGAGGAGCTGATCGATTTGTATGAAGCGCTCGCGAAACGTTTCCCGATCATCTCAATCGAAGACGGGTGCGCCGAGAATGATTGGGCCGGCTGGAAGAAACTAACGGAGCGACTCGGCGACGGCATTCAGCTCGTCGGCGACGATCTCTTCGTGACCAATGTTGAGTTTTTGCGCAAGGGAATCGAAGAGGGCGTCGCCAATTCCATTCTCATCAAGGTGAATCAGATCGGCACGCTGACGGAGACATTCGATGCCATCCGTCTCGCGGTAGAGAACAACTACACGGCCGTGATAAGCCATCGCTCCGGCGAGACGGAAGACACCACGATCGCGGACATCGCGGTCGCGACGAACGCGGGACAAATCAAGACCGGTTCGCTCTGCCGAACGGATCGCGTGGCGAAGTATAACCAGCTTCTCCGGATTGCGGAGGAACTTGGTGACAAGGCCGTCTACGGCGGTAGGATGCGCTAGTGGATCACCCCGGCTACGGCGATTTTCGCGCGCGTCGTGAGGCGTCGATCTGGCAGCAGCTCAACCGCATTTTGCGCGGGCTGTTGTGCGTGGCGTTTGTGCTCATCATCGTCAGCCTCTTTATTCCCCAGCAGAAGAAGCTGACGCAAAGCCGGGCTGAGATCGACAACCTGCAAGCGCAGGTGAACGAGCAGAAAATGCTGCTCGCGCGGCAGACGCGCGAAGTGAGCCTGCTCAAAACGGATCCGGGTTATCTCGAAACCATCGCGCGCGATCGCCTCGATCTGATGAAGGAAGGCGAAACCATTTTTCGTCTAGAACAGTCCGCCGCGAAACGGAAGTAACGGTTGCGAGTCTTGTAGCGGGGCTTGTTGTAGCGGTGCTTGTGTCAAGCACCGGGCGGAGCGCGTAGCGGGCACCCGCGCCAGGCGTCTGACACAAACGCCTCTACAACGTTTCGCCCCCTTTCGAGCCGCAATTCCCCTAAGTTCGAAACCAACCCGGCGCCCACTGAATTCGCCGAATGTATTCCCACTTCTCCGCATCACTCTCCCGATGACAATCAGGTTACCAAAAAACCGCGCTGCCAACGCGGCACGGTTGTAGCGGTGCTTGTGTCAAGCACCGGGCGCAGGGCATAGCGGCATCCGCGCCAGGCGTTTGACACAAACACCTCTACACCCTCCACAACTGCTGGCGGACGGAGTCGCGAGCGTTATGATTGCGCGCATGGCTACAGATGTGCAGGAGATTAGTGCAGAAGAACTGAAGGCGCGTGTGAGCGAACTGCGGAGGTTTCTTTGACGTCCCCCGGCTTCAGGAGCAGCTAGCAGAAACGGAAGTGCGGATGGCCGCGCCAGACTTCTGGTCGAACCGCGAGCGTGCGCAGGCCGATGTCGAGGAAGTCTCGCGCTTGCGGTCGCTCATCACTCCATTCCGAGAGCTGGAACGCGAGACGGATGATTTTGAGGCGTTGCAGCAGCTCGCTGCGGAAGAAGATGCGACGCAGCGCGGGCAGGCGGAATCCGAGATCGCGGCGGAATATGCGCGCTTGATCCGGAAACTGGAGGCCTTCGAGTTGCGCCAGTTTCTCTCTGGGCCTAACGACCGATCCAACGCCTTCGTCACGATCCACTCCGGCGCCGGCGGAACGGAGTCGTGCGATTGGGCCGACATGTTGTTGCGCATGTATCAGCGCTGGATCGAGCGGAGCGGGTTCGAGTCGCAGACGATCGACATTCAGACGGGGGAGGAAGTCGGGATCAAGTCCGCGACCTTCCTCGTCAGCGGTGAACACGCCTACGGTTATCTGAACACCGAACGCGGCGTGCATCGGCTCGTGCGGATTTCGCCGTTCGATTCCAACAAGCGACGCCACACCTCCTTTGCCAGTGTGGATGTCGTGCCGGAGATCGCGGATTCAGCGCCGATCGATGTGAACCCCGCGGACGTTCAAATTGATACCTACCGCGCCGGGGGCAAGGGCGGCCAGAACGTGAACAAGGTCGAGACAGCCGTGCGAATCGTGCACAAACCAAGCGGTATCGTGGTGGCGTGCCAGGCCGAGCGCAGCCAGGGGAGGAATCGCGAGCTCGCGATGAAGATGTTGAAAGCCAAGCTCTACGAACTCGAGCAGGATAAAAAGCGGGCGGAGATCGATCGGCAGTACGGCGAGAAAGGCGACGTCGCGTGGGGAAGCCAGATCCGCTCGTATGTTTTTCAGCCTTATCAGATGGTGAAAGATCATCGCACCGGTGCTGAAACGAGCAACGTGCAGGCGGTGATGGACGGTGACATAGAGCTCTTCATCCAGGCTCGCTTGCGTGGCCAGAAAGCCGGCCGCGGCGAAACGGATGAGATATAGCGCGGTCGCGGAGCATCGGCCGGGAATGCAGATGATTTAAGCCACGGATGAACACGGATGAGACGGGAACAGTATGACACGCCCGCGTTCTGGACGGCTCGAAAAAGCTGGCTGTGTTCCGAAAGCTGGACGGCGAAACGTCTTTCGTCTGAACAAAGGCAGCTTTGTTGTTAGCAACGGCGCTCTGTCGCCGTTTGACGCACGCCTGTGCTACGCGAGCGCCTCGACGCAGTTGTAGCCGGGGTCGCTGAACCCGGCAGCGCGGAGGCGGCTCCTTCAGATCCCCGCGTCCCGGCCGCCGGGAGTAGCTCCTAAGGGCTCGGCTACAACTTCCGGCGGCCGGGGTCAGCGGCCCCGGCTACAACTGCGTCGGACCGAACGTCTCTCGGCAATCTTCCAATCCACCGCTCCCACAAGAGCCGGCCAGCCGCTAAGGCGCGGGAGTGAGATCGTAGACTTCTACCAGGCCGATGCCGGTGCTGTTCTCGAACCCGCGCAGCACGGCCGTATAGGAACCGGCTTTCAGGTTTGCGTAGAGCGCGGCCTCTCTCACCTCCTTGGGTGCGAGTCCGGCATCACGCACGCGGCCAGCATTCGCATCCGCTTCCCAGTCGTCATTCGCCAGGATGAGATTCCCGGCGGCATCATGAACTTCAATCGTTGGGTCGGGCAGTGCCTGGGCGATTCCCTCGCTCGTGAGTGACGGCCCGAGCCCGCGAATCACCACTTCCTTCGGCTGACTCCCACCGATGATGAATCCGGCAATCATCACGTCATTCCCCGTGAGCACTTGACCCCGCGCCGAGATGTTTCCCGGTCGCCCGGCGGTGGTGTGCAAGTCGTACAGCTCAACCAGACCTGTCCCGGTGAGATCGCCGTCGCCATTATCGAACGCCTTCACGATGGTCGTGTACTCGCCCGGATTCAACGAGCGCAGCAACGCGGACTCGCGGCTGTTCGAAGGATCAAGCCCGTAGCTCGCGATCGTCACCGCATCGGCGCCGTCAATCCAATCGTCGTTCTGACCGAGGAGCGTTCCGTTCGAATTGCGCAGCTCGAGCTGCGGATCAGTCAACGGACTGTCCACGCCACGCGCGGCCAAAGAATTGCCGATCGCACGCAGGACGACAGTCGCTGCTTGCGAGCCCTGGATGATGAACCCGCCGATCAGAACGTTATCGCCGGTCCCGACAAACGCGCGCGTCGAAAGGTTCACGAGCCCGGAAGTGGCGACCGAGTTCAGGTAAGCCGGTCCGCTCGAGTAGAGGCTCTGCGCGCCCGCGATGTCATCCTGCTGCAAGGAATCGGTGTTGCTGATAATGGAGTTCATGATCGCGGTCACGCGCTGCCCGCCTTCGTCCGGATGATCCAGCCCGAGCACGTGTCCGAACTCATGGAGCGCGACGCGATGCAAGTCTTCCGGACTCCCCTGCAACACTCCGCGATAGGAGTTCCACGTGAATGCGTTATTGAAGAGCACGTCGGTCTCGGTGATGACCTTGTCGCGCGTCGAGATCAGCGAGACGGCGAGGGTCCGATTGCCGAAGGCTTCGCCGTAGATGCTATCTGTGAAGAAGACTGAGTTGTCGCTGTCGCTGTTCCCCGGAGGCAACGATGAGGCCTCTTGGGGAACAAACTTCAGATGCGCAAGGTAACCGTTCCAGATCTTCAAGGCATCCGCCGCGGACTGGTTAAAGGACGTGAAGCCGTCCACCAATGGAGAGGAACCGCCTAACGAGAGATGCATCACGACGTGACGATTCAAGGTCCAGTGGTCTCCTTTTGCGATGTACGCGAATGCGTGCTGAACAAGGGCCAATGGGGCCAGAGTAAGCAGGAGAAAGAGCTTCGTGTGAGCCCAGGTTGTAATGCGCGACACGTGAAAGTCTATTATACCCGAATCTGCCGCACAAGTTTCAGGCGAAATCGCGGATCAAACCGGCCGTGATTGTGCCGGCGGCAGCAGGCCAGACAGGCCACGGCCCGGCGCAGCCGTCGCACGCGCGGAAAGTCTCTCCCGCAGTGGGGACAACGATACAGAAGGCGGCGCGCGCGAGCCTGCGTCGGGAACGGGAGCGTATGACAACGCGCTTCACCGGCGAGACCGATGTCAGCGCAAGCTCGTTGCCATTCGACTCCGTGCGGCGAGATTCGGTGCCGACCCGCGCGCGCGTGGGCGAGGAGATGGGCGAGTTCGTGCCGCAGCGTCCGATCGATTTCGGCCGTTCCGTGCTCGCGCAGGCGCGGGTTTAGCGAGATGAGCTGTTCTTCGAAATGCGCGCGGCCAGCGGCGCTGCGCAGGCGCGGGTTCCATTCTACACGTACTAGCGCAGCGAGCTCGAAAGCGCCCACGCTCTCCAATATGTCTCGCGCCTTGCTCTCCAGTTCCACGTCGCCAGGCGACATTGCAGGGAGAGCTGTCAGCTTCCCGCTTTTACTTGCTAACTCTCGATTTTTACCTCCGAAGAAGCGGGGCGCGCGAACAGCGTCCCCTGCAATGCGGGTGAAAAGGTCGAGCTGCTCAAACAACAGCATACGCTTCGGCTTTCACTTTCGCGGAACGCACGAGACGCTCCATCGTGCGGGCGATCGCCCCTCCCGCGGCCTCAATTTCTGCCTCCGTCGTTTGTTTGCCTAACGAGAAGCGAACGGTCGAGCGGGCGATTTCCGGCGTGGCGCCCATCGCGAGCAGAACGTGCGAAGGGACGACGGATCCGACCATGCAGGCCGAGCCGCTCGACGCGCATACGCCTTCCAGATCCAACGCCATCAGGATCGTTTCGGAGCTGAGGCCGGGAAAGCTAACGTTCAGCGTGTTCGGGAGCCGATGTGTCGTCTCCCCGTTCTGCTGCGCGTATGGGTAATGTCGCGCGATCGTCCTCCAAAGCTGATCGCGCAATGTCGCTTCGCGCGTTTGTTCCTCCGCCCGCCCTTCGAGCGCCCATTCCGCAGCCGCGGCCATTCCGGCGATCGCTGCGACGTTTTCGGTTCCCGGACGCCGCTGGTTTTCATGCGCTCCGCCGAATTGAATTGGCTCAATCGGCAGACCAGCCCGCAGGTAAAGCAACCCGGCGCCTTTCGGTCCATAAAATTTGTGCGCGGCAAAACTCGCTGCGTCCACGGAGCGGAGATCGGCCGGTTCCTTCGCGAACGACTGAACCATGTCGCTATGGAGCAGGGCGCCGCGGGGGCGGCAGACCTCTGCGATCTCGTTCATGGACTGAACCACGCCAGTTTCGTTGTTCGCTGACATGATGGAGACGAGCGTCGTTTCGGGACGGATCGCGCGGGCCACGTCGGCCGGATCGATCAAGCCGGTTGCGTTTGTCGAAATGAATGTGACTTCGAAACTTTCCTTGTCCCGCAGGTGCTCGAACGCATGCAGGACCGCGTGATGTTCCGTGCTGCCGCAAATCAGATGGCGGCCGTCGGCCCGGCGGCTGCGCGCGAGTCCCAGCACAGCGAGGTTATTCGCCTCGGTCCCGCTGGCCGTGAAGATCAACTCATGCGGCTTCGCCTTGAGTAAGCCAGC
>JACCTI010000321.1 GCA_013812515.1 Chthoniobacterales bacterium | reverse complement strand
TTCGTCACCGGCTTCGTCACCCCGGATGGAAAAGTCTGGGGACGGCCGGTCGGCCTCACCGTCGCGAAAGACGGCAGTCTGCTCTTTAGCGAAGACGGCAACAAAACAATTTGGCGCGTGACGTATTCGAGATAACGCGGCCGATTATCTCCAACTGGTTGCTCAGTTGAAAGCTGTTGTAGCCGCCTCGCGCGTCGAGGCGCAGCGAGCGCGAGTGATTACCTTGTCTACGTCAGCAACGAGCGCTCCGGCGACGTCGCCGTTATCGACGGCCACACCACGAAGTGATCGAGGCCATACCGGTGGGAAGCAGCCGCGCGGAAGCCGTAGCGCTCCCCTTCGGGAGTTGTCCACAGACTACGCAGATTTACAGAGTCTTCAATTTGTGCGGATCGAGGGGGCACGAAATCTGTGGAGAACAAGTACCTGCGCTGCGAGCCGGAGCTTTGTGCCTAGAGGAGCGCGAGCGATTTACCCTCGCGGCCTTCCACTTGGTCAAGTTTGCACTGCTGCGGCGTTATCTCTTTCCGCCAGCGCACAATGTTCGTGCCGTGGCGAAACCGCCCGCCGGTGAAATGGTCGTAGGTCACTTCCACCACGACGGTCGGATCGACTGGCTCCCACTCGCCAGTGCGCTCCGTGCTCCAACGGCTCGGCCCACCCGGAGCGTTGCCCGTAAATCCTGGAGGCTGCCTCAGCGCTTCAAACTGTCTCGTTAGGCTCTTCCGCTCCGTTGCTTTAAACGCAGAAGTGAAGCCGACGTGATGCAGCAGGCCGGCCTCATCATACAGGCCGAGCAGAAGAGAGCCGAGCACCGGTTTTCCTGTCGCATACCGGAAGCCGCCCACCACGCAATCGACCGTGCGAATCTGTTTCACTTTTAGCATCGCGGTGCGTTCGCCGGACGCATAAGCCGCATCGAGTTGCTTTGCGATCACGCCGTCCAGATCGCCGCCGACTTTCTGGAACCACTTGTTAGCCGTCGCGCGCTCGGTTGTCGCGGGCGACAGACGAATCGCCTCATTTCTCTTCAGGTGTCTGGCAGTGAATCGCTCCAGTTTCTCACGGCGGTCGCGAAGGGGCAGCGACAAGAGCGCTGCGCCCTCCTCATCCCCCAGAATGTCGAAGACGACCAGCATGGCCGGATGCGCTGCGGCGAGTTTTTGCACGCGACTGGCCGCGGGATGAAGGCGCAACTGCAGTTCGTCAAACGAGAGTGCCTCGTTGATCGGGATCACAAGCTCGCCGTCGAGCACGAAGCGTTTCGGATCGAGCTCCGCAAGCGCGGCCACCACATCCGGGAAGTAACGCGCGAGCGGCTGACCGGCTTTCGATTGCAGGTAAATCTCGTTTCCATCGCGAAACGCGATGCAACGGAAGCCATCCCACTTCGGTTCGTACTGCCACTCGTCGCCGGACGGAATCTCGTCGATGGAACGAGCCTCCATGGGCGCAAGGGGCGGCTTGAGCGCGACCACTTTCATCGTAGCGCATGCGTGCCGCTTGCTTCTTCTGAGGTTGGACCTGCCGGCAAAACGAACAAGCGGGACGCATGCACTACGTCAATCGAAGACGCAAGCGGGACGCATGCGCTACGTGTACCTTCGCGGCTCGAGTTTCGGCGGCCGTTTTCCTTTCCGGATCGCGCCGCTGACCGGAATGTATGGAAGCTCGCATCGATCCACCGCGCACCGGAGCAAGAGCCCGCCGCGGCTCATATCGCCGCGGCCGACGAAGTCCGCTGGAAAGAGCAGCCGATCGCCGAATTTTCCCAGAAGGACATCGATATACTTCGCGGTGGCGATGCTGCCGAGCAGGACGATTTCCGTCGCCGCAGGAAGTTGCTTCGCGAGTTTTCGCACATCGCGCTCGAGTGGTTTGCGATAACGCGGGTCGTCCTCGTGGATGTCTACTTTTGCGAACTTTCGCAGGTCGGCCACGCCTATGGGTAAGTCGGCGGCCAGCAGCCCGCGATCAGGCGTGATAACAAGAACGCTGCTGCCGCCCCCGGACAGCTCGGGTGCAAACGCCTTCGCGTATGCAAGTTTGCCGCGGAAATAGAGTCCGCTCAGAAAGCTGAACACTTCGCCGACCGTCGGCAGGTCTGTGCTGCGGAGCCGGCGCGCCAGCTCGAACTGCGCACGATCACTCATGAGCATCTGTGCGCGCAGTCCGCCAGCGTAAGCCGGCGAGAGAAGGAAGACGCGTTGCCTCATGAGAGGCTATTCGTGCGCATGCTTGTCACCGTCATCGTGCTCGTTATCGAAAACGAGAGAGATCGAGGACGAGCACGAGCAAGTAAGGAAAAGTCAATTGATTGGCGCACCATTTCGGAGTTGAGCCGCGTTGCTCGCCGCCTGCTCGCGATGCGCTTCCATTTCGGCAAGATGTTTTTCCGTCCAGCGGCAGAGTCCCTGGAGCGGCTCGATCAAGGTTCGCCCGAGCGGCGTCAGGGCGTACTCGACTTTCGGCGACGCGACCGGATACACCTTTCGCCGCACGAGCCCGTCGCGCTCCAGGCTCCGAAGAGTCTGTGTGAGCATCTTCTGCGAAATTTCACCAATCTCCCGCTTCAACTCCGAGGGGCGCAGCGTGCCACGGGCGAGGACTTGAATGATCAAGGCCGTCCACTTGTCCGCGATGCGTTCGAGGACCACGCGGGAGGGACATCCGGGGCTCATGACGGAGTAGGTAGCGCCGCTTTTCGCCATCACGTTCTTGTAACGCCATTGTCCACCGGAGCAAGTGGAGCACGAGTCGCCACTTGCGTTTCGGCGGCACGTGTCAGAATCTCGCGCCTGATATGTCCCCGCGATCGTCGTGAGAATTCTGGTCGTCGGTAGTGGCGGGCGGGAACACGCGCTGGCTTGGAAGTTGCGCCAATCTCCACGAGTCGAACGGATTTTTTGCGCGCCGGGGAACGCGGGCACGGAGTTGCTCGGCGAGAATGTTCCAATCGCGGCGAATGATCTTCAAGGTCTCGCTGTTTTTGCAAAACAGAACGAGATCGGTCTGACGGTGATCGGTCCAGATGACCCGCTCGCGGCCGGAATTGTGAACCGGTTTAAATCCGAAGGCCTGCGCGTGTTCGGCCCCACGAAGTCCGCCGCGCGGTTGGAGTCATCGAAGATTTTTGCGAAGGAGATGATGCGGAAACTCCGGATCCCGACTGCGATGTCAGGATCGTTCGACCGAAGCGAGAAGGCGTTCCAATTCTGCACGCGTCTGCAATTACCAATCGTTATCAAAGCCGATGGGCTCGCGCTTGGGAAAGGTGTCGTGATTGCGCAAACCTGCGACGAAGCGCGTGCGTCGATCGATGCCATGATGAACCAGGGACAATTTGGCGAAGCCGGCCGGCGCATTGTGATCGAAGAATTTCTGCGCGGCAGCGAATGCTCTTTGCACGCCCTTGTCAGCAGCAAGCGCTATTGCCTGCTCGCGAGCGCGCGCGACCACAAACGCGCGGGCGACGGCGACACCGGTCCGAACACTGGCGGCATGGGTGCCGTGAGCCCGGCGGATAACTGGAGCGCTGATGCGGAAGCGGCTTTCCATCGCGAAGTGATGTGGCCCTTGATCGATGGGCTCGCGGAATGCGGAATGGACTTCCGCGGGCTGCTTTTCCCCGGCTTGATGATGACCGCGGATGGCCCGCGCGTGCTCGAGTTCAACTGCCGCTTTGGCGACCCGGAGACGCAAACGATTTTGCCGCGGCTGCGCTCGGATTTGCTCACGCTCTTGGAGGCGACGGTCAATGGCACGCTGAATGACTGCGTGCTGGAATGGGATACACGCGCCGCGGTCACCGTCGTGATGGCCTCTGGTGGTTATCCCGGCAAGTACGAGACGGGGAAGCCGATCCGCGGTCTCGATTCCTGCGCCGGGCTGGAGGACGTGCATGTTTTTCATGCCGGGACACGTCGTGAGAAGGACGAAGTCGTCACCGCAGGTGGCCGGGTCCTCGCGGTTACGGCTTTAGGCGAGACGGCGAGAGAGGCGCGGGAACGAGCCTACGCAGCAGTTGGGAAAATTCAGTTCGAAGGCGCATATTACCGCCGGGACATTGCCCTTCCGCCGGTTGCAGCTAAGGTCGCTGCCCACTGATGTTCCGGGTCGCTGCATTCCTTATCCTCACGGCGGCCGGCGCGACGCTTCGGGCCGAAACTCCGGCGCGATCGTCAGGGGCCCAAGCAACCACTCCGACTTCCACAGCAACGCCTGCCGCTGCGCCTTCGCCAACGCCGAGCACCGCGCCCACCACCGATTCGCTGATCAACTCGTTAGGCTCCGCTGATTTGCAGCAAGCGATCCAGCTCCTGAAGAGCAACTTCATCAACCCGGACGCGCTGAATGAGACGGAGTTGAATCGCGCGCTGCTCGCGGGTGTGCTGAGCCGTCTCGATCGCGGCGCCATGATCCTCCCGGAGCGCCCGGCAGAAACGGCCGAGAGCGCGAGCGCATTCTACG
>JACCTI010000269.1 GCA_013812515.1 Chthoniobacterales bacterium | reverse complement strand
ATGAGGGTGATATCGGGTCCGCCAAACGCGTCCCTGCTCTCCGGCAACAAATCCATCGCCCGCTTCGCTTCCGCGCGCGCCGCCTCTTTCTCGCCTGACAAACCCAGAATCTGAGCGAGCTGGGCGTGGCGGTTCGGATCGTCCGGAGCTGCCTGAACTTGAGCTTCCGCCAGCTCTCGCGCCTGCAGCAAGGCCTTCCGCGCGCCCGCTTCGTCACCTAATCTCTGCCGGAGAAAACCGATCGTCTGGTATTTCCCGGTCACCGCGCCAGGAAAATCCGCCAGACTCTCGTCGCGCAACGCTTCGGCCATCTGCAACGCCTCCTCGTACCTGCGCTGTAGCAAGAGCAGCCTGATTTGCGCGTCGGCCAGCTTGCCCGCGTTGACCGCCTCCGCCGGAAGCTGCTTCAGTCTCTCCAGCCCGTTTAACGCGACGCTGAGGTCGCCTTTTTCTGCCAAAGCGTGCCTCGCCTTCAGCTCCCAAAGGGAGAACGCCTTCGGGTCCAGAGCGAGCGCGCGATCGATTGTCCGGTTCGCGGCCTCGAAGGCGCGGGTCATCTCGTAATTGAAAAAGAGATTTTGCAGGGGCCAGGTCGCGTTTGGATTGAGCGTGGCCGCTTTCTCGAGGTTGGCGGTTGATTCCGCCCAGCGACCTTGCCGCCGCTGGATGGCGCCGATCGCGAGATAGACTCCGGACTCGTTAGGCAGACCTTTCTGCGCGACTTCGAACTCCCGCAGGGCGGCCTCGAAATTCTGCTCACCGTAATAGTAAGCAAAGCCACGGGCGAGGTGCGCCTCCGGCAGATCAGGCTGCTTCTGGAGCGCCCGTTCGGCCAGGGCGCGTGCTTTCTCGCGGCGCGCCGGCACTGGATCGTAGGTGTGGAAAATCCAGCTCTCGACCTGCGAATGGGATGCCAGGGCGAGAGCGAAATCCGGATCGAGCTGAAGGGCTCGCTCGTAAAGCTGCGCGGCCTGCTTCAGCTTCTCCAGGTCTTCCGGCATGAAGAGATTGCGCGCCTGCACAAAGGCCAGATAGGCCTCGCCGTTCTCGGTCGGCTTGCGCGCGATCTGCGCTTTCTCGCTCGGGGATAACTTCGCGCGTAGTTCACTCGCGATCTTTTGCGCAAGATCGGTCTGGATCGCGAAAACGTCCGTCAAATCGCGGTCATAATCTTCCGCCCAAATGTGCTCGTCGTTTCCGGCGTTAATGAGCTGCACATTGACGCGGATCCGGTTGCCGTCTTTGCGCACAGTGCCTTCCAGCACGGCGGAGACTCCGAGGGCTTTGCCGATCTCTCGCACACTGCTTCCCTTCCCTCGATACGGCATCACGGAGGTGCGCGAGATTACCTTGAGATCGCCGATCTTGGCGAGATTCGTCAGGATGTCGTCCTGAATGCCATCGGCGAAGAAGGCGTTGTCCTTATCCTGGCTGAAACTCTCGAAGGGCAAAACTGCGATCGATTTATCGAGCTTCTTCGCGGAGGCGCGCGGGAGGAGGAAAAAGCCGGCCGCCGCGGAAATGATCAACCCGACCACGCAGAGCAACGCCATATTGCGCCGAGTGTGCCTCGGCCGGGTGGAACCCTCCGCCCGCGGCGTGCGCTGGATTCCCTCCGGTGTCACGTCGAACGCCCAGGCCAGAATGAGCACGATGGGGAAGCCGATGAGCAGGAGCACGATCACGAGCCGCAAGCTCCAGTTCGGCAGCTCCCACGCAGGAAAGGTGGCGGAGGCGAGCTGGATGATGCCGCCCGCCACGACGACGTAGGCCACCGCCACGCGGTAGACCTTGCGCCGTTTAATTTCTTCGAAGAAACCGCTCACAGTCAGTAATTGATTGCAGGCACTGCCACTTAGCCAATGGGAAGTTCCAGCGGTTGCGTTGTAGCCGCGCGATCGATGAACTCATGCGGGAGAGCAACGCGCCAAAACGTGCGCGGAAATACGTCGCGCCTTCTTACCGAGGAACTCGAAAGCGACGCCTGATATCACAAAGGCCTGATCTCGAGTACAGCCGAATCACCGACCGGAGCGATCATGTTGCGGATCACATTTGGCGGTGACAACGATTCGGTCTCCGGTGACTTGAACGTGGAGCGGAAACAGTGCGCCACCACCGCAGGGACCACCGGCGCATTGACCGGTTTCCGGTTCGTAAAGGGAGCCGTGGGTCCCGCAGATCAGAAGGCGGCGCTCGTCGTTGAAGACTCGTTAGGCCACCAATCGAGCGGGGTTCCGGCATGGATGCAATAGTTGACATAGGCGTAGGGGCGCCCGCCGAAATTTACCACGAAGCCTTCGACCAGCCGCTCGCGCCAGAGAATGTGAAATTTCGCGGAGTGGCCGGGCGGGACTTCGCAGAGCGGCGCGGACCACACGCCCGGGTGAACCATGAGATCACCAGCAATCCCGGCCGCTTTCATCGCGACGAAGAGATCGGCGTCTGAGCGACTCTTGCCAGCCGCGGCGAAAGCGCGCGAGCCATGCGCTGGGATGTTTGGCCGTTAGGAAAGCGCCGATCTACTATCACCGGAAGCGCGCGCACGGTCCGCCGCATTGTCGGGAAATTCCACTGCAGCTTCCCGGGTGCGAGCCGCAGCTTGGTCTGCCGATGGAGAATTGCTCCAAGAGCAATCGCTAAACCGAAGCGAGCCATCCACCCGCCGACGCACCCATGCGGCCCCAGAGATGGGCGTCATTCGCCGCGTTGATCAGCTGCACATTCACGCGCGCGGTTTCCATTCCGGCGGACACTGCCTTCAAGGACCGTCGCCACATCCAGGGCCTGCCCGACTTCGCGAATGTTGGGGGCCTTCCCCCGGTTACGGCATGACGGAGCTGCGCGAGATCACCTTTAATTCGCCGATCTTCGCCAGGCTAGTCAGCACGTCATCCTGAATGCCATCCGCGAAATGCTCATTTTCTTTGTTCTCGCTGAAGTTATCAAACGGCAGCACCGCAATCGATTTGTCGAGTTTCGAGCCTGGCACGCGCGGCAGCAGAAAAAATCCGGCGCCTGCAGCGGCTACGACGTCGATCGCCGCGAGGAGATAAATGTTCCGCCACTTCGGCGCGAGAGCGGGTGGGCAATCTTCCGCGGCCGCCGCGGGCGCGGTTTCTTTCAAGCCGTGCAAACCGACATCAAAGGCCCAGGCCACGACCAGGGCGATGGGAAAACCCGCGAGAATCGCGATGACGATCAGGCGCAAAGTCCAGGCCGGCAGTTGCGGGGCGGGAAAAATCGTGGCCGCGATTTGAATCAGCAGCCACCCGACGACAGCATAGCCGCCGGCGACGCGATAGACTTTGCGCCGCCGCAGTTCACACCTTAGCACGTGGGATGCGGCCGTGTGCGGAGCGATGACATCGGCAGAGCGCCCCAGCGCTGCGTGCATGCGGCCACAAGCTCAAGTTCCGCTTTACATGCCAGGGCATCTGTTGCTAAAGCTGCCGCCAGGCGCAGACGCAGGCGCTCGATTTCGGAGAATCACAAAAGCTGATATGAAGACACGCTCGTCGCGAAAACGGGAAGGGCCTTCCACGGCATCAGAGCGAAAGTTAGTGGCCTATCAAATCCACGAAGATGACCACGCGCCGATCCGTCCCGCGCGCGGCGAACGTCGCTGGATGAATGATGCCGAGGGGAGGTTTCCTTACCGCTGTCTCCCGCTGGTCATGGCTAATCAGTACGGTTGGGAAATTCTATCCACTCATCACGTCCGGGCGAGTTGGGACGGCACCTCGAAACCCGATGGCGTTTACGTCGAGAACTTGTCTGGAGATGGCGAATTGCACTGCCATTCCCATTTTGGAGAAGGCGTCGTGACGTTTCAGATTCCATTCCTCTTCCAGACGCCGGAGGGGTGGAACCTGATGGTGCGTGGCCCGACCAACAGTCCGAAAGACGGGATCGTCGCACTCGATGGGATTATCGAGACCGATTGGTCTCACGCCACGTTCACAATGAACTGGCGATTCACGCGGGCGTGCACGGTGGAGTTCACGCTTGGCGAACCCATTTGCCTCTTCTTTCCAATTCAACGAGGAGCGCTCGAAAGCTTTCGGGGCGAGTTTCGGATGTTGGAGTCGGACCCTGAATTCGAACGCAAATTCCGGGACTGGTCCCAGAGCCGCGACCGTTTTCTTTGGGCACTCGACAAAGGAAAACCGCACGCCGTTGCCCAGGCCTGGCAAAAGGAATATCTGCGGGCGGCAAGAGACAAGAAATCGATCGCGCACCCATTCCTGAATGAGAAGCCGTGGATCGAGCGGGAGCGGACTAATGGAGATCATAACGGTAGTCCGTGACTGCTCTTTCCAGTCAGCATGAGCCATCA
>JACCTI010000257.1 GCA_013812515.1 Chthoniobacterales bacterium | reverse complement strand
GTGGTCCTGTGTCATCCGTTTTGGAAACGGGTTTTCAACGGCGATCCGAAAGTTGTCGGGCAACAAATCAATTTGTCGGGCAAGAGCTACACCATCCTGGGCGTGATGCCCCCCGGTTGGAGCTTTCCGGTGGAAGATGCGCAAAAAGATTACCTCACGCCGCTCGAGCCGTTCATTCAGAAGGTGGTCGCGCAACGCGGGGCGCATTCGTTTACGCTCGTGGGACGCTTGAAGCCGACGGTCTCGTTAAAACAGGCCGAAGCAGAAATGCGCACCATCGCCGCACGCCTGGCGCAACAATATCCCGACACGAACACCGATCGAGGAGTGTCGTTAGTCCCGCTGCACCAGGACGTCGTCGGCGAGGTGCGACCCGCGTTGATGATTCTGCTCGGCGCGGTCGCGCTCGTTTTGCTGATCGCCTGCGCGAACGTCGCAAATCTTTTGCTGGCGCGCGCGGCAGTGCGCAGCCGTGAAATCGGCATCCGCACGGCGCTCGGGGCCAGCCGGACGCGCATCGTCCGGCAATTACTCGCGGAAAGTTTTCTCCTTGCCATTCTTGGCGGATTAGGCGGCCTCCTCCTTGCCTGGTGGGCCGTTGACTTGCTCCGCTGGTTCGCGCCGCGTGGAGTGCCGCGGATCGCGGAAATCCAAGTCAGCGGTGGAGTGGTCGCGTTTACCTTTCTGACCGCGATCGTCAGTACGCTTATTTTCGGATTAGTGCCGGCGCTCCAAGTTTCGGGGTCCAACGTTAGTGGCATCCTGCAGCAAGGGGCCAAAGGGTCTACTGGCGGGCTGCAGGCGCATCGCATTCGTGCTTTCCTCGTTGTCTCTCAGGTCTCCTTGTCCTTGCTCCTGCTCGCGGGCGCAGGCTTGCTCATCAGAAGTTTTTTCAATCTGCGTGCGACCGATCCCGGATTCGATCCGACGCGGGTGCTGGTCCTGGAGCAGTCTTTGCCGCGGGTCCGCTACCCGGAATCCGATCAGCAGCGACGCTTTTTCGAGCAGCTGCTCCCGAGGCTGGCGGGGTTGCCCGGGGTCGAGTCAGTCGGTGGCGTCAATCTGCTTCCATTCAGCGGCAACAGCCGCGGCTCGACTTTTACCGTCGCTGGCCAGCCCCCAATTCCTGAGGGAAAACATCCGGGCGCAGGTCATTTGGCGGTGACCTCGGGTTACTTTGAGACCATGAAAATTCCGCTGCGTGCCGGACGCACGTTCGATCAACGCGACGTCAAAGACTCGCCGCTGGTGGTGGTGGTGAACGAAGCCTTCGCGCGCAAATTCCTGCTGCCGAATGTGAACCCGATCGGCCAGCAGGTGATCATCGATCGCGACGATCCGAACCCGCCGCCGGCCGAAGTCGTCGGCGTAGTGGGCGATGCCAAACATGAAGCGCTGAATCTGCCGGCCGATCCCGAGTTCTATGCGCCCTTCGCACAGGAACCCGAGCGGCGCCTCTACTTCGCCATGCGAACAGCTTCAGCAAATCTTGCCGGGATGGATGCGGTCGTGCGCCGGACGGTACAGGAGTTCGACAAAGACCTCTTTGTGCCGAAGCTCGCGCCGATGGAGACGCTGCTCGCGGCGCATCTTTCGCAGCCACGTTTCAATATGCTTTTGCTCGTGGTTTTCGCGGGCGTCGCGCTCGTCCTGGCCGCGATCGGGATCTACGGCGTGATCGCCTACAGTGTGACCCAACGAACGCGCGAGATTGGCATTCGCATGGCGCTGGGCGCGCAAAAGGGTCAGATGCTTAAGATGATGTTGCGGCAAAGTCTTGCGCTCGTGGTTGTCGGTCTGGTGCTCGGATTACTCGGCGCCGTGGCCGCGACACGTCTGCTCGCGGCGCTCCTTTACGGCGTGGGCGCGAATGACCTCACGACCTACGCGGCGGTCGTTGCGCTGCTCGGTGGCGCGGCCTTGCTCGCGAGCTACATCCCGGCGCGCCGGGCCATGCGCGTCGACCCGATGGTCGCGTTGCGTCATGAATGAGCTGGCGCGAGCTGCCAGCTTCTTCGCGCGTGATCTCGCAAGTTGGAAGCGCGCGCTAGTTTGCTTCGTTTCTTCATCCGTTCTGAGCACGTTCGCGGCGGCCGAGCAGGACAGCCGGGGAAGCATCCTGCATGAGACTTGGGAGCAAACTTATCCTGTGAGCGAAAATCTCACCCTCAGCGTCCAGAATACCGACGGTCGCATCTATATCTATGGCTCGGACGATAACCAACTGACCGTCACCGCAGTGAAGAGGTCGTTCACGCAGGAGCGAATGGATGTTATCTCGATTCAGGTCGCCGTGGAAGGCAACGCCGCGGGGGACGGAGACACGGCCACTGTGCGCACGATCATTCCGCCGCCGCCAAACGGCGGGATTACGCAGGACCGGTCGGGCACGGTCGACTACACGATCCTCGTTCCGCAGAACTGCACCGTCGCGGCCGCGGACCTCACGAATGGCGAGGTTCTGATCGAGGGTCTGCGGGGCCCATCGATCAACGCCCGGGCCGAGAA
>JACCTI010000233.1 GCA_013812515.1 Chthoniobacterales bacterium | reverse complement strand
TTGAGATGGCTGCCGTTGGCCGCCTTCCATTCACGCAGCAAATGCGGGCCCCCTGCATCGAGAAGGAAATGATCCACGCCGCCGGCGTGTTGAACGGTGACATCGATCGCGCGCTCGGACGACGTGAACGAAACTTTTGCCGGCTGGAACGTGAACGCGTCCTTCTTCGAGTTGATCGTCGTGGCGGCGAGCTGAATCTCAAACCCTCCGCGTGCTTTGCCGAAATCAATCGTGCGGACGAGCCACGGCAGCTCGTCGTAGAAGTAGCCATTCGCCGGAGGCGTGATGTTCTCCTGACCCCCTGCCATGCCGTCCCAGTAGGTGCGATATTCGGAGGTAAACGCATCGCCCACGCGGCGCGCTTCCTTGTAGGTGTTCCCGCAACTGTCATTACTCGTTAGGGAAAACTTCAGGAGTTGGGCATTGTCGATCCGCCAAAAATTTGAGTGCATCTGCTGATAAATATACAGCCCGGTGGGCACGTTCAGAATCTGGTTCAGCTTCAGCACCTGAATCGAGTCAGGGCGGGCTGGCCCTTCCGACTTGACGAGCTGCTTTGGGTCAAATGGCTCGCGAACGAGGATGTGCAGGACTTCGCATGGCCGCGGTATGCCGTAGCGAGAAATCTCCGCCGCGTAGATGCTGAACTCCGCTTTGCCGTCGGCCCAATAGCTGTCGTTTTGCAGAAGAGCAGGGGAGAACTGCGCAAAGGCATTCATGCCGCAGACTGCGGAGAACAACGGGGCGAGGCGTGAAAAGTTCATGGATAGAGCCTACGGGGCGACGGAGGAGTGTCGAGTAGACGCAGGCGCCGGAACGTTCCACTTTAAGCGCGATGAAGGTTCAGGCAGGTGAGCACGAAGAGCGTGACCCAAAGCAGAGTGCGGGTGTTCGAAACTCAGCCGTGATCGATCTTTTCGCGATTGATCAGAAGAACGGCGAGGTCCTGCTAGTGATGAACGAAGACCGGCCGTGGGACGGCTCTGCGGCGCGGCTTCACCAATTGCAGGAGAAGTTCAACGCCTACGTTTCATTTCTGCTCGACGGCGAGATGCTCGCGGAACATCCGGAGCTGGCCGGGAGACAAGCCCGAATCGAGCTGCATTGCGCCAGCATGCCGGACGAGCAGGCTATTGAACTGCTCGGAATGATCCACGAACAACTCACCTGGCAGGAGATCGGGATGGCAGTTGTCGTCGCAGAGCCCGGCGAATGTCGCTCCGGCTGCACGTGCCACGGCTGACGCGGGACTCAGTATTTTAGGAATGAAACGACCGGCGACGGATCGAGCCTGGCCCGCCCCTTGAGAAATTCTAACTCGATGAGGAACTGAGCCTCCACGAGCACGCCGCCGACCCTTTTTATCAATGTGATCGCCGAAAAGGACGTGCCGCCAGTCGCGAGGAGATCGTCGATCAACACGATCCGTTCACCGGGATGGACGCTGTCGATATGCATCTCCATTTCGGCTTTGCCATACTCGAGAGTGTAGGATGCTCGCTCGCTCTTGTAAGGCAGCTTGCCCTTCTTGCGAATCAGCACCAGTCCAATTCCGAGCTGATAGGCAACGGCGGATCCGAACAGGAAACCGCGAGCATCGATGCAGACGATTTTGTCGATCTGGTGGGTCTGGCAACGTTCCAGGAAAAGGTCGATGGATTGGCGAAACAATGCGCCGTCGGAAAGGACCGGCGTAATGTCTTTAAACACGATTCCCGGTTTCGGAAAGTCAGGCACATCGCGGATCGCGTCGCGCAATTTCTCGATCGATTCAGGAGACATCGGCGAGGATGCTAACGAGTTGCGTGTAAACGTCAACGGTCCCGACGGTCGCACGACAAGAGCTGCTGTACCTAGGGTGCTGCGGGCACAAAGCTGTTTTGGACCCGACATCAAAGCCACTCGTGCACAGCATGGCCGTTCGGGAGTTTTATGCCGCGAAATGCTCGTCGTACGAGGCATGAGTTCGGCTCTGCATGATGACATGTTGTTTTCGTCGACTTTTCCCGGGGTGCGTCTTGCGGTGTGAGTTTGGTTTCCAAACAACTGCACAACGCTCCGGCAGCATGGGAAGATGATAGTGGCTCCCACC
>JACCTI010000200.1 GCA_013812515.1 Chthoniobacterales bacterium | reverse complement strand
GCCTCCACCACCTCCGTAGCCACCGCCACCACCGCCGCCCGGTGGGCGCGCTTCGCGAGGCCGTGCTTCATTCACAGTTAACGGCCGGCCTTCAACAGTCTTGCCGTTGAAGTCGGCGATCGCCTTCTGCGCGTCCGCGTCCGATGTCATCGTGACAAACGCGAAACCGCGGGATTTACCAGTGAACTTGTCCTGCATCAACGTCACCTCTTGCACAGGGCCTGCCTGTGCGAACATATCCTGAAGATCTGTCTCGGTTGTGTTGAAGGAAAGATTTCCTACGTATAATTTAGTGCCCATCTGAGTTTACTCTGGAAAACGCCGCCAGGTTTCTGTTCCCGCTTATCGGATTTCAAATCGCCACTGAATAAACTCAACTGACAATCCACCAACTTCCCGAGCTACCGTTTTCTTTTCGGCGTGATTTCTACGGTGTTCGAAGCCGAAAAGCAAATGGAAAGGCGCGTTGTCAAGCCCCATCCAAATGTCTGATTCGCCGGCGTCAAATCCAACCCGACCGCCTGCTCGCGTCGCGGTCGTTGCAGCTGGTGTCGTTAGTCCACTCGGCTTCGGGCTGCAGGAAACGGCGGATGCGCTGCGTGTCGCGCGGGACTGCATCTCCGAGGTGACGCGCTTCGAAGTCGGACACTGTCATTGCCAAACGGCAGGCCAGATTCCGGACGGGCAGCTTCAATCGCGAGTCGGCGGGAGGCGCGACAAACGGCTGCACCGCTCGGCGCAAATGATGATCGCCGCGCTGCGAGAGGCGCTCGGGTCAGCACCTGATTTCAAGCCCGAGCTCACGGTCGTCGGCACCACCAGCGGCGGCATGACCTTTGGCGAGGAATATTATCGCTCATTGTATGCGCAGGGAACCTTGCGGAACGCGCCTACGCTCATCGCCAACTACACCCCGCAAAAACCAGTGATCGACGCGCAGGAAGCGCTCGGTATTTCCGCTCCCTGCCAAGTGATCGCCAACGCCTGCGCTTCAGGAGCGAATGCGCTGGGCCACGCGTTCCATTGCGTTCGCTCCGGAAAATATCAGCGTGTGCTCACCGGCGGTTATGATGCGCTCTCGGAGCTGGTATTTGTCGGGTTCGATTCGCTCCAGGCTGCGACCCCGGAAAAGTGCCGCCCGTTCGACAGCGGCCGGACGGGGCTTGTGCTCGGTGAAGGCGCGGCGATTCTCGCGCTGGAAAACTACGCCGCGGCTGAAGCGTGCGGCGCGAAGATCCTCGCCGAAGTGATCGGCTACGGCCTCTCCACGGACAACCATCACCTTACCCAGCCAGATCCCTCCGGGAGCGGTGCCCGGCTCGCAATGCAACGCGCGCTCGAGAACGCTCAGATTGCCGCCACGGAGATCGATTACATCAATGCCCATGGCACCGCGACGCCCTTCAACGACGCGGCTGAAGGCAAGGCGATCGGGGAGTTGTTCGGAGGGGTGCCGGTTAGTTCCACGAAAGGGATGATGGGTCACTCGTTAGGCGCGGCCGGCGCCATCGAAGCGGTCATCAGCCTTCTCGCCTTGCGAGAGCAATTTCTGCCGCCGAACATTAACTTTCAGCAACTCGATCCGGCGCTGGATCTCGAGATTGTGGCCAATCAGGCGCGACCCGCAAAGGTCCGCACCGTCCTCTCGAATTCCTTCGGGTTTGGTGGCACAAACGCATCCGTGATCCTGCGCTCGGTCGCGGCATGAGTCTTCGCATCGGCGGCATGGGCTGGGTCACGCCGCTCGGCAGCGGTGTACCGGCTGTTTGGCAACGTCTCGTCCGGGGCGAGGAACCGACACCGGAACCTATCAGCAGCCCAATCCACGAGCGCGCGTATCAGATTTATCGCGTGCCCGCGGCCGCGACCGCGGGAGCCCCAGCACATCCGAGGCTTCGTCGCTCCAGTGCCATCTCCCGTTTTGCGGTCGTCGCAGGTCTCGCCGCACTGGACGACGCCGGCTTGAAGCTGGATGCGGCCAGCGCAGAGCGAACCGCCATCGTCTTCGCCATCTCGAACGGGGGCGTAATTTACACGAAAAGGTTCTATCACGAAGTCGTTGAGTCCGGCGCGCAAGCCGCCAGTCCATTGCTCTTTCCTGAGACTGTCTTCAATGCTCCCGCGAGCCATCTTGCCGCCATCCTCGGCATCACCGGCGCGAGCTACACGCTCGTAGGAGATGGCGCCGTCGGGTTGCTCGCGCTCAAAATGGCTGAGGATCTAATGCTCAGCCCCGGGCTTGATCGTTGCCTGGTCGTCGGTTCAGAAGAGGCTGACTGGCTCCTTTGCGATGCGTATCGCAGATGGCGTTTGCTGCGTGAGGCACCGCCGGTTGAACCATTCGCAGCGCCTCCTCGCGGCATGATCTTGAGCGAAGGCGCGGGGGCCGTGGTCGTCAGTCGCGATGGCCCCATTGAAATCGAGAGGATCGATGCCGGCTGCAACTTCCAGCATCAAAGCGAAGCCGCCGAGTGCGTCGGAAGGGTTTTCCGCGCGCTCGAGCCGAGCGACGCCGACCTAATCATCGCGAGCGCAAACGGCACGTTTGTTGATCGCGCCGAAGCGGCCTCGATCTCCCGCCACTGCCCGCGCGCAAATATCTACGCACCGAAGACAGTGCTAGGCGAAAGCGTCGGAGCGGGCAGCCTTTGGCAGGTAATCGCGGCGACACAGGCGCTCCGAACGGGAGAGCTGCCGCCGATGCTTCACCAGAAAGCGCCTGCCGGATTGAACGTCAGTTCCGCCGCTAGCGAGAAAGGCTCCTGGCAACGTGCGCTTGTCTCCGCATGCGGACTTAACCAACAGGTCGCTGGTTTGTGTCTCAAGCTCCTGGCTTAGCTCTGATCCCTCGCTTTAGCTTTGCGTCCAGAGAAGCGGCGGCATCTGCTGTCGATCCGCGAAACCGGAATCGCGCACCGCTTCATGTCCTCCGCCCCACTCATCGTTCTGCCAATATCGAGCATCTCTCACGTGATCCCCGGCTTCCCGTGTAACCACATCACTGTTTTTGTGCTGGTCCTCTACCTTCCAATTCAAATAGTGGTAGGGAGTTATCGAGCTATCGTCATTTGGCGTTGCCC
>JACCTI010000164.1 GCA_013812515.1 Chthoniobacterales bacterium | reverse complement strand
GCACGACTCAGATTTAGACCATCGAGGTGCGCGAGCTTCGGGTCGCTTCGATCAGGTGAGACAACGACCGGCAGCCAGTTATCCTCAGATTCGTCCGGGATCTGAGGGAGGAACTCCTTGAGCCATTTGGCAAACTCAGCCGGCGCAAACACGCGCCGCATCACGTCGGCTTCGGCGACGCACGGCGAGAGGAAATCTTCGCCCGATGGTTCGTAGCTCAAGGGGCAGGCCCTGTCCGCGAGGTAGAACTTCCGCGCCTGAGCCGCGAGCAGCTTCTCGAATTCGGCGTTCTTCGTGGAGCGCGCGTAATCCAACAGCAGACCGAGCGCGAACGCCGTCTGCGCATGCTCACCGATGCGAACGGGATGAGAGAGCTTCGGCAGCCAGGTCTTCAGCCGCTCGAGCGCTGCGGTTTCCACCGGCTCGAGGTTAGCCGCGAGTTCCTTGGCCAAGGGATCATCCCACTCCCGCAGCTCCGCGCAGAGCTGGAGCAACCATGCCAGACCGTAAGGACGTTCGAAACTCGCGCGCCCCTCGCCGCGCAAATACTCGGCTTCCTGCTTCAAGCTCTCGGGCGTGAGGCTGTGGCGCAACGCAGCACGCGCCAGCTCGGCGAACGGGGCCTCCGGGAAGTTGCGGGCGAGCCGGGCGAGCAGCCAATGGCCGTGAACCGAAGAATGCCAATCATAACAACCGTAAAAACTCGGCGTGAGTTGTCGGGGCGGGGCGACATCGAAGTCGTTGTTCAGCACATGGCTGATCTTGTTTGGGTATTCCTTGTCCACACAGGCAAGCGCGAGATCGGCGAAGCGCTTCGCGGCGGCCGCGTTAAACTTCGGAGCCTCTTGGGCTTGCCCGAGGAGAAGGGGAAGCAGCAGGAGAGCAGAAACCAGACTTTTCACGTTTCGTTAGCGACGAATGGAGATGGAACATCGAACATTGAACGTCGACGTGGAATTGAGTTCATCACTCTAAACTGCGCGGGGAGAAAAGATGGCTGGAGAGGGAATTGAACCCCCGACACGAGGATTTTCAGTCCTCTGCTCTACCAACTGAGCTATCCAGCCGTTTTCCGCTGAGCGCCGCGCGACGCCTCTTCGAATTGGGCCTCACTATGCAAGATTCCGTCTGCTGGGCAAGGTATACCACTGCCGGTGCATTCAGGCGCCGCGACGTTGGCTGCGGCAATGCAACGGCGTTCTCACCAAGACCGCAACTGTTCGCCTGGATCGAAGCTTCGGGTAAGAGCCGCGGCCCGCGCAAGCAGGTGCAGGTATTGCCTGCGCGATATTGCGACGGCGCCGAAGCGTTCTAGATGCGGCGTCAGCCACTGGGTGTCCAGGAGGGCGAATCTCGCCGCCCGCAGTCGCGCGACGAGAGCGGCAAGCGCGACTTTCGACGCGTCGGTCACGGCGTGAAACATCGACTCGCCGAAAAATGCGCCGCCGAGCGTCACGCCGTACAATCCTCCGGCGAGCTTGCCCTCCTGCCAAACTTCGACGGAGTGCGCATGCCCGAGTTCATGCAGCTGCGTGTAACTCTGGATGATCTCGCGGTTGATCCAAGTCTCCTCACGTTGGGCGCAGCGGCGGATGACCTGAACAAACGCGGTGTTGATCCGCGTCTCAAAAACTCCTTTCCTTAGTAAACGTTCCAACGCATGTGGAAGGTGGAAAGTTTGCAGCGGCAAAATGCCCCGTGGATCGGGCGAAAACCACTCGATGGAGCCGTCTTCCATTCCCATCGGGAACACTCCGAGCCGATACCCTTGCAGTAGCACCTCCGGCGCGATCATCGCCGCGATTCTTCTGCGCGTTCAGGCGCTGCGCAACTACACGGATGGAGATGTTTCGTCCGGAGCCACGTCTGTGAGCACAGGCATCATCGATTCACCGGCAAGAGCGTGACTTGAGGCAATCGAATGGCATTCCTTGCAATGGGAGGACACCCCTCTAGCGTTGCCGGGTGAGAAGCCTTTTTGCCCCGATTGTTTCTCTGGGAGCACTCTGTGGATTTGGTTGTGCCAACCAAGGGCCAACATCCGAAGAATTCCAGGAGCAGCTGCGCCGCGGGGCGAGAGGCGAAGGCGAACTTACTCCGGAGGTGGATCGCACAGGCGACCCCTACGTAAAGCCGCGCGAAGGCCAGCCACCCGGCCCCCGCGGATAGGTCCACAATGTGGACGCTCTCCGCGCACTCGGGGATTCTGCTCCCGAGGATCGCTAACGGCGATGAGGCAGGCCTGACTATTGGTGGCAGATTCCGGAACAAACGTCCCGCACGTTCCAATCAGGGGCGATACCGGGTGATGTAGGTGCTCCAGTTGGCGAATAAAGTGCGAGGCAGGTCCGGCGTGTACTCCGTCGCCATCCAGATCGAGCCGTCGGCATCAACCGCGGCGGCGGAATAGTCCCCCCAGCGGGCAGTTCCGTTGCTCCCAAAAGCCCGATAACCCGTGAAACCGTCTTCTGGTTCGTTGCCAGCCCGCGATATCTGAATCGGCCCGGCAGTGCCCGCCCTAATCGGCACGAAGGCCGAGCTGGGGAAATCGTTCGATCCCACCAAGGTAAATACCATTGCCCCTCTATTCTCTGCGTTCACGGCGATTGCCGGCCTCAGGAGGTTGGCGCCAGTCTCGGAGACAACTCCCTGGGTGACCACTCTGGCGCTCAGCTTACCGTCCTCAATTCTTGGACGGAAAGCAAAGTACGCCGCCCCCATTTGTTGGTCGCCGTTGTCATCGGTAATTTCCGTGCCCAGAGTTGCCCAAAGGCTACCCGCCGAATAGACCGCAGATAAGACGCGGAAGTCACCCGAATTTATCTTAGCCACCGGTTCGTTGAGGGCAGCACCGAAAGGGTGGAAGCCTTTCTTTTGCTCAGCTTCTTTGCTCGGATAGTGATACGCCTGCGTGCCCACCACC
>JACCTI010000161.1 GCA_013812515.1 Chthoniobacterales bacterium | reverse complement strand
CCGTAGCCATCCCCTTCTCGACCCCAACTCCCGCCGCGACGCCACGACGGAACACCGACTCCAGCGTCCTCTTCGATTCTTACCCCGACACCAGAAGGCCGTCGCCTACTTCCTCCCAACGGCAACTCCAGTCGCGCGCCCACTTTGGCGCCACGCCGGTTCCTTCGCCGAGGGCGTCCCGTAGCCCCTGGCCTAGCCCCACTCCAACCCTTCTCCGTCGGTCGGGGTGGTCGGCACGCTCTCGACTCGAGTGAGAGGTGGAAGAATGACAACGCAGTGATAGCAGGCTTGATTCTGACCGGTACTGGCTCAAAGACTGGAAAATCCGCGCCATCGCGCCTTCTCTAGAGGAGGCCGGAGTGAACGGATCTCTTGTCGATCCCAACGCTCGACCTCTTGGATGCCGAAGGCGCTCTCATCGCCAGCAACGACGACTGGCGTGATGGTCAGCAAAGCGGCTTCGCTGAGGGCGGGCGCTACCATGCTTTCCAGCCGGGTAACGAGCGGGAAGCCGCCATTGCCGTGACCTTGAAACCTGGAACCTATACGACGGTAATTCGCGGGAAAGATAGCAGCACCGGTGTGGCGCTCGCAGAAATCTATGATTTTTCGGGCAACGCTCATTCCAAACTGGCCAATATCAGCACTCGCGCTCTGGTCCAAACGGGCGACAACGTGCTTGTCGGTGGCCTAATCGTAGGCGGCGACGTCGTTGCGAAGATGATACTGCGTGCCATCGGCCCTTCGCTCGTCTCCTCTGGAATAACAAACCGGCTGGCTGCTCCTATCCTCGAGCGGCATGACAGTGAGGCACTCTCCTGGGCCAGAATAACGACTGGAAGGGTAATTCAGCCCAAGCCACTGAAATCGCCGCCAGCGGCCTCGCCCCGGCGAGTGGTCGGGAATCTGCACTTGCCGTCACTCTCGCACCGGGCCACTACACCGCCATCGTTCGCGGCAGGAAAAGAAACAACGGTGTTGCCTTGTTTGAGGCTTACACGGTGCGGTAGATCGGATCGAGCGAAAGAGCCGCTTCAGAAGTGCTATGTCAGCGCTACTCGAGCATCAGTTCCTCGCCGCCAGCGGCACGAGAGTCATCCCTGTTTTACCAGTGCTAAGGCTCCGAACCGTTCGTCTCACTCGCATCGACCACCAGCCGCGCTAAGAGCTGTTCCAGGATGGCCGCGAGGATTATCGATCGGGCAGAGAGACATGGTTAGCTAATTTATTCATGGTTTCGGCCCGCGACCGATCGACCGCAGAATGAATCCTTGCGAAGCTGGCGGCATAACTTACGACCGTCTCCCTGGTATTCACTTGCTAGCGAAGGTTTCGCCAGTGGTCGGAGGGTCAGATGGAAGCGCGCGTAGGCAGATCACGCCTACGCGCTTCGCTGCGCAGCATCGCTAAGATGCCTTTCATGAATGCGCCGTTCTACGCTTTCCAGACCTGTCCTTCCGCAACGCGCGTTCCAGCCATTGCGTTCCGAGTATCGACGATACATCGGGCCCATTTTGCGACTTCACCATAGTTTACCGTCGAATGATTGGTCGCAATCAAAATAACATCAAAGCTGGCTAGGACTTTCTCATTCCACGCGAGCGACTTTTTCCCCGCCCATTGCGAATGCTCGCGAGTCGGCCTGATCAACGGCACATAAGGATCATAATACTCGACCTCCGCTCCGCGCTGCACCAGCAAGTCCATCAGAACATAGCTAGGAGATTCACGTTCGTCATCCACGTCGGGCTTATAGGCAAGACCAAGAATCAAAATGCGACTGCCCTTCACCGGTTTCTTGTGTTCGTTCAATGCGTCCGCTACTCGACTGATCACGTACTCTGGCATGGCCCTGTTGATTTCACCCGCCAGTTCAATGAAGCGCGTGTTTCGGCCGTATTCACGGGCCTTCCACGTGAGGTAAAAAGGATCGATTGGGATACAATGGCCACCCAGTCCAGGACCGGGATAAAAGGGCATAAAACCGAACGGCTTTGTCTTTGCAGCCTCTATGACTTCCCAGATATCGACGCCCATCGCGCCGTAAACAAGCTTAAGCTCGTTAACCAGTGCGATGTTGACGCTGCGAAAAATATTTTCGAGCAGCTTGGTTGCTTCCGCTACCCGACACGACGACACCGGCACCAGGTTTTTGAGCGCGATCGAGTAAAGCGCCAGCGCTTTCTGCAGACACGCCGGCGTAAGACCACCAACCACCTTCGGGATAGTTGCCACTACGCTGTTCGGATTGCCGGGGTCCTCTCGTTCCGGAGAGAACGCCAGGTGAAAATCCAGTCCGGCCTTCAGCCCTGAGCCTTCTTCCAACACCTGGCGCAGTTCTTCGTCCGTCGTTCCCGGATAGGTGGTGGATTCGAGCACAACGAGGGCCCCCTGCTGGAGGTGGTGAGCGATAGCCTTGCCGGTCTCCAGAACATAGGAAATATCCGGCTCGCGATTCTTGTTCAGTGGCGTCGGAACACATACAATGATTGCCTCCACTTCCCGCAGTTGGGAGAAATCGCGGGTCGCGGCGAACCGGCCAGCCTTTCGTTGCGCCTGAATGGCGGCTGAATCGATGTGTGCGATGTAGCTTTGCCCGGCTTCCAATGCGTCCACTTTCGCCGAATCGACATCAACACCGATGACGGAGACGCCCGAGCGCGCAAACTGGAGCGAAAGTGGAAGGCCGACGTAGCCTTGTCCGATGACTGCGATTTTCATAATGTTTCCACCAGCCCCAAAAAAGGGTTTCGTCAGACTAGCTTCGCGGCCAATTCATGGCGCTCGCATCCTCAGCGTGAGCTTTCGGCCAGAAGAAAAATTTGCGTAAAGATAGGCGCCGCCTTCCCCAACCACTTGCTTCATGCCTTCACTCTATCGCCACCAAAGGTTCGGGTCGTATTCCCGGCTCTCAACTGACTCGCTCCGCCAGCCCGGGTGTGGTGTGTACTAGAGCCATTTGTTTTTCGCTTCGCATTCGCCTACCGAAGCTTTGAAGACACGGCATCCCAAATGTCGCCTCGTGCTACTTCCGAAATGGCGACCAT
>JACCTI010000159.1 GCA_013812515.1 Chthoniobacterales bacterium | reverse complement strand
CCCTCTTTCTTCGGATGTTCTCCTTCTTTGTTCGGATGCTCTTCTGCTCGGACCGGCGTCGCCGGCGTGAAAAAGAGCGCAAGAGCTACTGCAATAACGAATCGTGTAATCATAGATAATGGAATGTTGAGTGCTGTTCAGTTTCCGCCACGGAAATCGCTGAACCACAGTGATTTTGTTTCATTGGATACCCGACTTGAGCCGCACGTCACGGCTCTTCTGATTACGACGCCTGAGAGACGCTAAATATTCCCGCAGGCCGAAATTTCGTGCCCGACCGACAAGCACTGGCGGCAGCCGCTCGCGCACTCTTTACCCGGCTCGGGAATAAAACGGCGGCGGCAGACGTTGTAATAGGCATGAGGATTTCTCGGCTGATGCCATTATTGCGTCTGCTCGCGTGCTCATTGCTGCTGCTGGCGCTCGCCGCCTGCGGGACCACCGATCCGCGGCTCGCACGCGGGGGCGATTACATCGGCCGCGCCGGAGACGGCAGCGCGGGTGCTTTGCAGCGAAAAGGAGCGCCGCCGTGGGATAATGTTTCCTACTGGGATGGCGACGGCGTGGCAGGCGCGGCGCGCGTCAAAATCAATCTCGATGAACAGCGCGCCTACTTCTATAAAGGTGACAATCTCGTGGGCGTCTCAGTCGTTTCGAGCGGTCGGGAGGGTTACGGCACGCCGCCGGGCAAGTTCAAGATCGTGCAGAAGGACATCAATCACGCATCGAACCTCTACGGTGACTACGTGGATGCGGTCGGGAACGTGGTGAAGAAGGATGTCGACGTCCGGAAAGACCCAAAACCACCGGGCGCGATCTTCCGCGGTGCGCCGATGCCGTACTTCGTGCGAATCCACGGCGGAGTCGGTCTCCATGCCGGTTTTCTGTCGGGCTATCCTGCCTCGCATGGTTGCATCCGCGCACCGGAGCACATGGCGGCGACATTTTTCGACAACGTGCAGGTCGGCACGCCAGTGGAAGTGATCAACTAGCGCTTCAATGCCATGGCCTTCCCATCACCAGCCGGCCGGCGGCTATTCGGAACGGATCGAGCGCTATCTCGATCCGCTACACCGCACCGCTTTTCGGTTAACCGGAAACCGGGCCGATGCCGAGGACCTCGTGCAGGAGACGTGCGTGCGTGCCTGTCGCAGTTGGACACAGCTTCGCGATCCGGCGGGCGCGCGCGGCTGGCTTTTCCAAATCCTGCGCAGCGCATGGCTCGACCAGCTCCGCAAAACGGCGCGTCGTCCGCACCTCGTCCCGATGGAACAGGACACGCTCCACCCGAGCGCCGAGTGCCCGCCTTTGCCGAACGTGACGGTCGCGTCCGAGCGGCGCAAACTCGAGCAAGCGTTCGACGAGGAGGTGCTCGCGGCGATGAATGATTTGCCCGAAGAGGAGCGTCTCGCGCTGATGTTTCAGGTGTTTGGCGATCTTAGTTATCGCGAGATCAGTGAGGCGCTCGGCTGTCCGCTCGGCACGGTGATGTCGCGCCTGCATCGCGCGAAAGCGGCGCTCCGCTCGAGTCTGTCGGATTACGCGACCCGGCAGGGAATCGTCCGCCGCATCGAGAACACCGAGGAGGGCGGAAGTTATGCGTAAGCTTACCTGCGCGGAAGCTGAGCCACTGCTGGAAGCTTTTCAGGCAAACGAGCTGGACGGTGTGACCAGTCTCGCCGTGCAGGAACACGTCGAGGAATGCCGGCTTTGCCAAAACCTGATGCGCTGGAATGCAGAAGCAGACGCGAGCCTGCGGCGTTTGATTGCGGCGACACCGGCCGCGAGCAGCACATTACGCGAACGCGTCGTCGCGATCGGACGTAATGAGCGCCATTTCATTCCCGCGACTTTTCGGCACCGCGCGCTGGCGCTCGCGGCGGCGATCATCGGGCTGCTCGCTGTGGCCACAATTTGGCATTCCCGGACCAGCCGTGCGCCGGATGCGATGGCTTTTGTTCAGAACCATATCCAAACGCTCGCGAAGGCGGAGCCGGTCGAGTTTCGCACGTCAGATCCAGCCGAGGCCGAGGAGTGGCTGCGCACGCGACTGCCCTTCGCGCCGGCGGTGCCGCGGACGGATGGATCCCGGCTGGTCGGCGCGCGGCTCTGCCAGATCGACAATCGACCTGTCGCCTTCCTGCTCTACGAGCACGATGGCAAACCGCTCTCGTGCTTCGTCAGCGCCGATTCGCAACGCAGGCTGCGTGGCTTTGATGCAACGGCGGCGAACCGCGTGCGACTCGGCACCTGCGAAGGAAAGAACGTCGCCGCGTGGGACGCAGATCACTCCGGCTACGTCGTCGTTGGCGACGGGTCACGAGCGTCGCTTCTTGCGTTTGCCAGCCAATCAGCAGCGCAGATCCGGGATGGCAGAGAAAATTGAGATTCACCAGCACCTGACAGTAATGAAAGAGATCGGACGAGCGCTCGATGCTATCAGCAGATGGGCGCGTAAACATCCCACGAAAGGCGTAATGGTGCTGTTCGTCTTGTGGCTCACGGCGCTCCTCGTTTACGGAAAAATCACCGAGCACAAGCGCTTCAACGCAGCATTTGAAACGGCGGTATGGGAGTTGGCTCAGGTGGGAGAGCAGGCGCGTTCGCTTGAGCCGCAGGAGCGTCGAGCGCTCCTCGCGCAACTTTACTCAAACGAGCCACCCGAACGCTGGGTCGCGGCGAAAAAGCTCGCGTCGTGGCGCGAACCGTCGGCCCTGTGGCCGCTGGTCGCCGCGATGACGGATGACGCCGGCACCCGCCGCACCTGTGTGATTTCGCAGGCCCTCGGCAAACTCGAAAACCCTGCCGCAGTGCCGGCGCTGATCCAGGCGGCGCAACACCGGAGCAACGTCGATTTGCGCGTCTGCGCCACGCACTCGTTAGGCCAAATCGGCGACGAGAGCGCAGTTGCTTTTCTGGAAACGCGCAGTCTGGATCGATCGGCGAACCAGGGGGATCGCGCCGTCGCGATTTCTGCTCTCGGAGAAATCGGCTCACCGCGCGCGTTGCCGACGCTGGAAGAGATCGCATCGTCGGAGCTTCGTCCCATCCTGCGGTCGCTCGCGGCTTCCGCGATTCGTCAGATCGAACTGCTGCAAGGTGACGCCGAAACGAACCTGCTCGCGGCGCTCGGCGACAACAGCGACTGGATCCACGACGACTGGATTTTGGCCAGACTACATCGTCAGTGGAGCGACCGAGTCGCTGCGGGCCTGAACCAGTTTCTGCGTGAAGGCCTGCAGACACGCAGCCCGCTGCGGTTTCAAGTCACCGCGTTACTCACTGCGAAACTGGCGCTGGAGCCATCGACGTTCGAGAGTCTCACCGTCTCGATGGATCGCCAAAATCGGTGGCTCGCCACTCTCGCCTCGCCGGCGGATGTCCGTCTCGCCGCATCCGGACTATGAAGACAATGAAACTTATCCCGTTGGCAGCACTCCTGGCGTTCCTCGCTGTTGAAGCATTACCTGCCGCCACTGAGATGACTCACACGAACCGACTTGCGAAAGAGAAATCGCCCTACCTCCTCCAGCACGCACATAACCCGGTCGACTGGTATCCCTGGGGCGAAGAAGCGTTCGAGAAAGCGAAGAAGGAGAACAAACCGATCTTCCTCTCGGTCGGTTACTCCACCTGTCACTGGTGCCACGTCATGGAGCGCGAGTCGTTTGAGAATCCAGCGATCGCGAAGCTGATGAACGATGATTTCGTCAGCATCAAAGTCGATCGCGAGGAACGGCCCGACATTGACCAGGTTTACATGACTTTTGTGCAGGCAACGACCGGCAGCGGCGGCTGGCCGATGACGGTATTTCTCACTCCCGATCTCAAGCCTTTCGTCGGCGGCACCTACTTCCCGCCTGAGGACAAATACGGCCG
>JACCTI010000150.1 GCA_013812515.1 Chthoniobacterales bacterium | reverse complement strand
AGCCAATTGCAAGGCGCAGTCGAGCAGTCCGGCGGAGCCGACAAAGTCAGCGATGCAGTCTGCGACAAAGGCTATCAGCAATTCGCATCGCAGTTTGACGAGAAGCTCGGCGGCTTCGGTGGCGCGCCGAAATTCCCGCGGCCAGTGACGTTTAACTTTCTCTACGACTTGTACGGCGCCGCTCCGGATTCAAAGGAGGGCAAACGCGCGCTCGAGATGACGCTCCTCACGCTGCGCAAAATGGGCGAAGGCGGCATTCACGATCATCTCGGTGGCGGCTTTCACCGCTACTCCGTGGACAAGTTCTGGCACGTCCCGGCATTTCGAAAAGATGCTCTACGACCAGGCGCAGCTTGCGATCGCGTATCTCGACGCGTTTCGGATCACGCGTGACCCGCGCTTCGAAAAAACTGCGCGCGACATTCTCGATTATGTGCGTCGGGATATGACGGGCAAAGAAGGCGGCTTCTACTCAGCAGAGGACGCAGACAGTCTGATCGAAAAAGGAAAACCGGATCATGCCGAAGGCGCCTTTTACGTCTGGGCGAAGGAGGAGATCGACCAGCTACTCGGACCAGAACGGGCGAAAGTTTTCGATTACCATTTCGGCGTCGAGAAAAACGGTAATGCACCGGAAGACCCGCAGGGCGAATTCAAAAACAAGAACATTTCAATCCAGCGGCAAAGCGTTGCCGAGTCGGCGAAGAAATTCGGGCTGACAGAAGAAAAGACACAGCTGTTGCTCGCCGAAAGCCGGAAAGTGCTTTTCGACGCCCGCGCAAAGCGCCCGCGGCCGCAACTCGACGACAAGATCGTGACGGCGTGGAATGGCCTGATGATTTCGGCTTTTGCCCGCGCTGGCCAAGTGCTGGACGACCCCGCGTATCTACACGCGGCAAACGATGCCGCGGAGTTTCTGAAACAAAAACTCTACCGGGCAGACACAAACACGCTGCAGCGTAGCTATCGCCAGGGTGCGAGCGATGTGAATGGCTTCGCCGGCGACTACGCGTTCCTCATCCAAGGACTCCTGGATCTTTACGAAACCTCCTTCGACGTGAGCCGGCTCGAATGGGCCATGAAACTGCAGAAGCGGCAAGACGAGCTTTTCGCGGATCAAAAACAGGGCGGCTATTTCACGACCAGTGGCGCGGACGCCAATGTACTCCTGCGCATGAAAGAAGCCGACGATATGGCGGAGCCGTCACCAAACTCTATCGCGGCGCTAAATCTCCTGCGCCTGGCCTACATGCTCGACAACTCCGAATGGCGCGAACAAGCCGAGAACACTCTGCGCGCCTTCGCGGCTCAGCTCGAGCAGGCGCCGAGCTCGATGCCACAAATGCTCGTCGCGCTGGATTGGGCGCGTTCCAAAGCGAAACAAATCGTAATTGCCGGGAAACCGGGCGACACCGCGACTGCGGCAATGGTGCACGAGGTCAATTCCCATTTCGTTCCGCACCGAATTCTCATCCTCGCTGACGGCGGCGCCGGCCAGAAATTCTTTGCCGACCGGGTGGAATTCATGAAGTCGGTGGCGCCGATTGACGGACAATCAACTGCTTACGTCTGCGAGAACTTCGTTTGTCAGCTTCCGACGACGGAGTTACCGGTGCTGGCCAACCTTCTCGCCGAGAAAAAACCGGCTCAATGAACTTCGAAGCGACACGAAGGCGTCGGCCCTTGTAGACAATGCTGCTTTACCGGAACGCCGATGATGTTCGTGAGCAGCGACTCCGCGATCAGGCAGGCTTCGGGATGACAAGCCGTGGCCGCCGCGAGCGGGCGACCGTTGCCGCGAATAAAGCTGCTTGCCTTCGCTTTCCTGAAAGCTCGCAGCGCCGCCCATCTCTTTCAGAATTCCAAGAGCTGCTTCGATCCTCCCGTCGCGGTCTTTGCCTGCGACCTTCGGCAGATGCTTTTTCGCCACCGTTCGACTTCGCGAAGTGCGTTCCGCAGCTCTCTCGGGCTTAACTTTTGGAGAACACGGTCAGGACCAGGTCAAGGAGCGGCCCGTAAGCCTTCGGAAAGATCTGCTCGGCCTCAGGTGTGAGCGCATAGGTCGCGTGCGGTTTACGGAAACCCGGTTGCGTACCCGATGCTTGAGAAGCCCATCACGCTCGAGGCTGAGCGGGTGCGCCCGAACCGCGTTGTCGGTCAAGCCAAGGGCGGCGGCTAATTCATTGACGGTCTGGTCCTTCGCGCGGAGCCGTTCCTCGGCTTGAGCGTGAGATATTAAAGGCCCAGGAGGAACGATCGATCGGCGTGTGAAGATGGTAGCGCCAGCTTCCAAATTGCGAACCCGATTGAAAGCAAGCCAGAGGCTTGCTCTACTCTGCGAGCGTGAAGGCGCTCTTCCTGACTAACGAGTTTCCGCCAAACGTCTATGGTGGCGCGGGTGTGCACGTCGATTACCTTTCGCGCGAGCTGGCGAAGATGATGCCGGTTGAAGTGCGTTGCTTCGGTGAGCAGGAAATGACTGCAGGCAACCTCCGAGTTGTCGGCTTCAAACTTGATGCCGAGAAATTCACTTGTCCGGAGCGATTGCGATCCGTCTTCGGCGCGGTGCAACGCTGCACCGATTTCAACAGCACGAACATCGACGCCGATCTCGTGCATTGCCATACCTGGTACAGCCACTGCGGCGGTATTCTGGCGAAGATGAACTACGGCATTCCGCTCGTGATCACGGTGCATTCACTGGAACCGTTGCGACCCTGGAAACGCGAGCAACTTGGCGGCGGCTACGACTTCACCGTCTGGCTCGAGAAGACCGCGCTGGAAATGGCTGATGCAGTAAT
>JACCTI010000131.1 GCA_013812515.1 Chthoniobacterales bacterium | reverse complement strand
AACTTGTGGAGCAAGAGCTGGCGTTGAGCCGGTAGCCGTTCGCTCGCGCATCTACGGGGAGCGCACGCTTGTAGCGTGCTGGTTTCGGCATTCTGCCGAAACGAACTTCAAGGGAATGCATGGCGTGAGGTCTCTTTCCCGTCGACAGCTGGACCAAAGTTCGTGACTCGCGAAGGCTTTCGGAGTCACCAGCACGCTGCAAGCGTGCGCTCCCACCGCGAGCTGGCGCTCAGACGGATTGTAGCGGTGCTTGTGCCAAGCACCGGGGCTGAAGGTGTAACAACACCCGCGCCAGGCGGTTGACACAAACGCCTCTACAAGTCGTCGCACGTCCCTCGCACCAAAATCCCATTTGCCGCCCCGTACCGTTGCTGCCAAAATCGTCGGATGCTTCAAACGGCGGAACGCGGCGCGACCAGGAAATCGAAAGCGCCGCCGCACGAGCGTTATCTCGAAGCGTTCCGCTGGATGCTGCTGACGCGGGTTTTAGAAGAGAAGCTAGCCAGCCTTTACCGCGGCGGCCTGATCACCGGGGGCGTTTACATCGGTCGAGGCCAGGAAGCAGTCAGCGCGGCTTGCGGAATGTTTTTGCAGAAGGGCGATGTCTTCGCGCCGCTCATTCGCGATCAGGCCGGGCGCTCCGCTTTTGGTGAACCGCTGGTCGATGTCGCGCGCACGTATCTCGGTTCGCGACTTGGCCCGATGCGTGGGCGCGACGGGAACATTCATCGCGGCTCCGTGAAGACGGGGCAGCTCGCGATGATCAGCCATCTCGGCGCGATGATTCCGGTCGTGGTCGGTAAACTGCTCGCGAAGCGAATGAAGGGCGAGAAAGGTTTTGTTGGCCTAACGACAATTGGAGAAGGCGGCATGCAGACGGGTGCGACGCATGAAGGGATGAACATCGCCGCGGTCGAGCATGTGCCGCTGGTCATCGTCGCGACCAACAATCATTATGCCTACTCCACGCCGAACGACCGCCAGTTCGCCTGCTCGGATCTGGTCGATCGGGCCAAGGGCTACGGTTACGAAGGCAGCTCCGTCGATGGCACCGACCTGACGCAGTGCCTCGAAGTCATCGGCGCCGCGGTCAGGCGCGCGCGGGCGGGTCGTCCACCGCAGCTCGTCGTTGCATCGACTCTGCGTCTCGCCGGTCACGGTGAGCATGACGACGCGAGCTACGTTACCGACGACATTCGCCGCGAGGCGTTCGCACAAGATGCGCTGCAACGCACCGAGCAGTTAATTGTCGAACAAGAGCTCCTGAATCGCGAAGGGTTACAGCACATGCGGGCCCAGATCGCGGCCGAAGTCGATGAGGCGGTCGCAACTGCGCAACAGGAAGATGCGCCCGTCGGCAGCGAAGAAGATTGGTGCGCGATCTCGACGCGCGAACTGGTGGATCACGTTAACTAATGAGGAAATCCGAATGGCGAAGCACGAAGTAATGATCAATGACGAAATCCAGAATGCGGTGCTCGCGCGTTCGTTTCGCCATTCTTCATTCGAGCTTGTTTCGTCATTCGGATTTCGGCCTTAGTCATTCCTCTCGTGAGCGTCACCTACCTTGAGGCGATCCGTGAGGCGCAGACACATCTTCTCCGCGAAGATGAGCGCGTCTTCATTTACGGACAGGACATCGCCGGAAAATTCGGCGGCGCGTTTAAAGCCACGAAGGGCTTGGCGGAACAATTTCCCGGCCGCGTCTTGAACACGCCGATCAGTGAAGACGCGATGGTCGGCACCGCGATCGGCGCGGCGATGGAAGGAATGCGGCCGATCGTGGAGATGCAGTTCGCGGATTTCTCTAGCATCGCGCTCAACCAGATACTCAACAACGCCGGCACCCAGTATTGGCGCACCAAGGTCCCCTGCCCGATCACCGTGCGCCTGCCGTCAGGCGGAACCAAAGGCAGCGGCCCCTTCCACAGCCAGAGCATGGAAGGGCTCTACTCGCATTACCCCGGGCTCGTGGTCCTCACGCCGGCGACGGTCGAAGATGCCTACACGATGTTAATCGACGCGGTCGCGATCGACGACCCCGTCATCTACTGCGAGCACAAGTATCTTTATTACCATCTCAAGGCCGACGCGCTCCCGACGGAGAAGTTGCCGATCGGCAAAGCACGAGTCGTTAGGCCTGGGCGCGACCTCAGCATCGTGACCAATAGCGTCATGGTGCATGAAGCGCTCGCCGTCGCGCAGCAATTCAGTGCCGATGGTTTCGAGATCGAAGTGGTCGATCTGCGATCGGTCAAGCCGCTCGATACAGATACGGTGCTCGCGTCTGTCGCGCGCACCGGACGATTGCTTTGCGTCGGCGAAGCATTTCCCTGGGGCGGCGTAACAGCGGAAGTGATCGCCCGCGTCGCGACGGAAGGATTCCATCTGCTCGATGCTGCACCGGCGCGCCTCAACGCGAAGGACACTCCGATTCCTTATCACCCAAATCTTTGGAGCGAACATCGGCCGAACGCGAAGACGATCGCCGCAAAAGCACGCCAGATTCTGGCCGAGTGATGAAGAGCTACAAGATCGCCTTTTTTGGCGCTTGCTTTGTAGCGACGGCGCTCTGTCGCCGTGATACGTGTCCGTTGAAATCCGCGCCCCCTTACGCCCACAGAGCGGCGTCGCTACAATAGCTCTCCGCAGTTGGTCCGCCTATTAACGACTTATGCCTGACGTTCCAATCACCATGCCACAACTCGGCGAGTCGATGGCGGAAGCCACGATCGTCGCGATCAAGGTCCAGCCCGGCGACAAAGTTTCCGCCGACCAGGAAATTATCGAGGTCGAAACCGACAAGGCCGTCATGGGTGTGACCACACCATGCGCGGGTCAGATCGCGAAAATCGATGCGGAGGTGAAAGGAACTTATCCGGTCGGTGCGGTGCTCGGTTATGTCGAAGCGAGCGAAACCGATGCCGCGCGATTCCAGAAGCGCGTGCCGGAGCCGCCGAAAGGCGATGTAGCGAAGGAGGTGCCCGGTCGCGAAGAGGAATCGGCGAATTCTGTGCAAACGCAAAACGGAAGCGGCTCGCACTTTCAAATTGACGAAGCAGGCCTGCCGCCCGTGGCAGCCGGCTCGCATTTCCAGGTCGATCAAGCTGGCGTGCTGCCCGTTCCCGCGGGCACAAGGGGCGCGGGCTATCTTTCGCCGCGAGTTCGCGCCCGCATGGCCGAGCTGCAATTGACGCAAGCCGATCTCGCGGGGATCGCCGGAACCGGCAACGCAGGTCGCCTCACGATCAAGGATCTCGAGAGTTTTCTCGGCGCAATCGAAAAGCATCCCGCTGAACAGGCAAGTGCCATCCGCACCGGTGTCGCTGACGCCATGCGGCGCAGTTGGACGCGGCCGCTTGCTACAGTTGGCCTTTCCGTTTGCCTGGATCCCGTGCTGCGGGACCGAGCCAAGCGTGATCCGAAGCCTGGCCCGGCGCTCTACGCACTGCGCGCACTGGCACTCGCGCTCGCGGAGCAGCCCGCCGCCGCCGCGCGCTTGATCGGCGGACGCGCCATTCGCTCCGAGTCGATCGACATCGGCGTCGCGGTCGAAGCGCAGGACGGGATCATGGTTCCCGTCATTCGCAAGGCAGACCAGACCTCCCTCGCTGACCTAACGAGTCGTTACAGTGAGTTGGTCGAGCTGGCGCGGCGCCGGCGGCTGGGAATGGAGCTGACTTCTGGAGGCATCGCTTCGGTTTCAAACTTCGGCACGTTCGGTCTGGACTGGGGCACGCCTATTCCGCTCCCGGACCAAACGCTCCTGCTTGGTCTCGGCGCTGGGAAAAAAGCGCCTTCGTGGAGTGAGGAGAAGCAGCAGTTTGTACCGGTGACTGAAGCCGAGCTGACGTTGAGCTTCGATCACCGCAGTCTCGATGGCGGAGGGGCAGGGAGATTGCTCAAGCGCATCGCAGAACTGCTGAGCGAGCCAACGAAGTTGTAGCTCGCGTCCCCGTTCGATCTCCTGCAAGCGCTGTCATCCCGAGCCGCGCAGACGGCGAGGGATCTCGCCCCTTCACGTTGAATGCCCTTGCTCCCGTGAATGCCCGAGCGTGCGGAGTACTGTAACTCTTCCTCTTTTCTAGCGTGATCATCGCGGCGATTGTGAGGTCCCTCGCCCCCAAAGCTTTCGGGGCTCGGGATGACAAGATAGGCGAAGTCAGGATACGATGGCGGCGCATATGTGTTGAACATGTCGCTGGTTTGACAGTCAGTTTTGACTTCCTGATGCTGGGATATGTCGAGTTCTTCCGGGAATATTCCTGACGAGAGAGAAGGAGAAATCCCGCGGGAATGGCGTGAGGAATTCGAAGCCGCCGCCAGTCGGCCCTTGTCCTTGCGTATGCGCTACGCCTTTATCCGCACCTACAAGCCAGTGCTCGATGATGCCCTCTTCCGCTCTTGGAATTCCACCGCCGAGTATCGGGAGTGGTGTGAAGAGTATCTTCCCGCGTGGCTGGGCTATGGGCGCGTTTGAATACCGGCAGGCGGAGGAGATTCGACAAACCTTCGCGCGTCACGCCATCCGCTATCTCTTTCTCGGCAAGTCGGGCGCGATTCTGCTCGGATTTCCCGACACCACGCAGGACGCCGATGTTTTCCCCGAGCGGACGAGCGAAAATTGCAGCGCGCTCGCCATTGCATTGCAGGAGTTAGGTTTCAGTCTCGACCCCGCGCAAATCTGCGAAATCGAACGCGGCAAGGATTTCATTCAACTCAAAAACGGCCCGTTTGATTTGGACATCATCTTCGCTCCGGATGGGATCGAGCGGTTCGAAGATGCCTGGCGCCGGCGTGTGGAAGTAGAGGGCTTTCCCGTTTGCCACCTAGACGACATCATTGCGAGCAAAGCTGCAACCAACCGCCAGAAAGATCGCGAATCGCTTCCCAGGCTGCGCGCTTTCCGCAATTGGTGGATGGCGCGGCAATCGCGATGATCGTGCTGTGAACCGTGATCCGTAGATTGTGAATCGTCCGTCCATTCTTCTGGCGAGTCCAGCCCATCCCATGAGTGTAGAAGCACCCTCCAAACTGCGCGTGGCCAGGCACGAACACTTCGGGAGCGACGCGCGCTGTGGCGTCCAATATTTCGGACGGGGACGGGACAAAGCCCGTCGCTCCAACCCGCGGCCTTGCGCATCGAGTGCCCGCCTTTAGGTTCAGCAGGAATGAATTCCGCGG
>JACCTI010000121.1 GCA_013812515.1 Chthoniobacterales bacterium | reverse complement strand
TGCTCTCCTCGCCGCGAGTCTATTATGCGATGGCGCGCGACCGGCTCTTCTTTCAACGCCTGGCCGAAGTGCATCCGCGTTTTCAGACACCGGCGTTCGCGGTGATTGCCGGCGCCGTCTGGTCGGCCATCCTCGCGGTCACCGGCACCTTTGAGCAACTCCTCACTTACGTCATCTTCATTGGCTGGATTTTCTACGCGCTCGCGGCGGCGAGCATCTTTGTCTATCGCAGGCGCATGCCCGAAGTCGCGCGGTCTTACCGCGTGCCTGGCTACCCTTGGACGCCGTTGCTCTTCATTGCGGCTGCCGCCGCCTTGGTTTTGAACACCGTCGCCACGCAGCCCGCGCGCGCGGGCATCGGCCTCGGCATCGTCCTGCTGTGCGCTCCTGCCTACTTGATCTGGCGTCCGCGAAGGGAGAGGTCTTGATCATAGATGTCTGTCCATTCTCGAAAAAAAGGCATGGCAGCGCGGAGAATGACCCTTGGCGCGGCGCTCGCTAGCAACTGAAAGCATTGTTGTTGAGCGCTACGCCACGTTGTTGATTCGTCCAGAACAGCCCCTCGCGTATTTGGTCGCCGATGCCGTCGTTTAAATGGGTGACAGCAAAGAGTGAAGCAGCGAGGCGTCGGGCGCGGGCAGGGACGCGCAGCTATGTGGCGCACGATCTATCGTCGCGCGGAGGAAGATGCGCTCATACAACGACTTGAACCTGCCCGACTTCACTTCGTTTCGCACCGAAAGGGTCGAGATGCCGAAGCGGGTCAAGCCGCGTGCGCTCGACACAGGCGTGATTGCCGCGATCAACGCTGCGGCTCCGGAACTATCGATGAACGATCCTGCTGTGTATGTCGCCTTCTTGATGTTTTGCCGCCTTGGGTTGAGGAACATCAAAATTCGCAATGCGCGGTGGGACTGGATTGAGAATGGGCGCATCGGAATTATCGAGCGCCGAGCAGAGAATTTCTACCCGAAGGGTAGGGAAGGCTGGCTTCCTATTTCGCCCGAGGTAATGAAGGAACTGCAGCGCTTTAGCGCCTTGTCCACGAATGACTACATCATTCCTGGGGCGACCACGACTGAGCGTGCGTCGGCCGTAGACCGGCGACAGGCCTGACACGGAGCGCTACTTCTTGCGCGGGGCGATTACGTTTTCGGCGCCGGGACTGTAGAAGGCCATGCGGTCAAATTGACCGGCCGGATTGCGTATGAACTCGACCGCTACCCCCGCAAGATCTTTGAACCGAAAGTAAGCGCCACGCACCGGAAGGAGCTCGCGCACGTTGCCGAGCACAATGTATTGCAGCACATTGTCCTCGCGCAGCGAGATCGTGACGGGCACCCCACCGCTGTCGTACTCACCAGCGAAGGCTTCGAGAAATTTTCGGTCCCGCATCTCGGCCGGAGGCTGACGCTGGAAAACGATGGGCTCCACATTCGGTTCAAGTGGGATGGCGAGGCCGGTCACTTCGCCGCTCATATCGCTGTGGAATTGCACGCGCGTGAGCTCGAGCGGGTTCTGCCGATCGGCCGGGCTTTGAAAGACTTCATAGTGCCAATGATCCAGCGGGGCGGTGAACTTGTTGTAGCTAAGGGTCAGGCGGTTTTGCTCCAGACCTACCTTCACCGGACCATAACCGGGATGTTCGTATTCCGCGGCGTACTCGGCCAGAGGGTGCGCGGGCACGGTGTTCGGTTTTCGGTCAGTGATGCCCGCGCTCTTCGCGGCGTCTTCACCGGCGAAGCCTTTTTCTTCGAGTTCTTGATGGCGCGCCAGCAGCCCTGCGCTTGGGAGACCGAGAAGCCGGTCGATAATCTCAAAGGGTAACGCATCGCGCAGGCGAGTGGCGGACCGATTCGCCAGCACGACCACGCCGATGCGCTTCGCCGGCACCAGCACGAGCAACGTGCTCGAGCCATTGATGTTCCCGCCGTGGTGCGCGATCTCCGTGCCGCGATAGGTTTGCACAAACAGTCCCATGCCGTAACTGAGAAAGCCGAAAACGTCCCCGAAGAGATCTTTGCCGATCGGAACCTGCGGTTGCATCATGCCCTGGACATCGGTTTCCAGGAGCACGCGTTTGCCCTCCCACACGCCGCCGGCTAGCATCATGCCCGCATAACGCGCCATCTCGTCCACGGAAGAATTGATCGCGCCAGCCGGGCCGCCCGCATCCAGTTCGGTGTGCTCAATTTTGACCACTTCGCGCTTGGTATTGAGTTCGTAAGCCAGGGAATGATTTGAGTCGAGGTGCATGGCGGCCACGGCGAAATTCGACCGCTTCATCCCCAGCGGCGTAAAGAGCGCGTTCTTCACCAGCTCCTCCCAACTGCTCTTCGCGATGGTCCCGCCGAGGTAACCCGCCGTCATGTACATGAGGTTGTTGTACTGAAAGCGCACTCGCAGGTCGCGGCTGAAACCAAAGTGCGGCAGCCGATGATAAATCTGTTCGCGCGTCAGATTCGTCCCGTACCAGATCCAGTCATGTCTCGGCAAACCGATCCTGTGCGTGACCAGGTCGCGCGGCGTCGCGTGGGAGGTGGCATATTCATTATGAAGCCGAAAATCTGGCAAGTATTCGCGCACCGGCTTGTCCCAGTCGAGTCTGCCCTGCCGCACCAGCGTGCCGAGCGCGGCTACCGTGAATTGTTTCGTGGCCGAAGCAATCGGCAGCTGCGTTTCCGGGGTCATCGGCAAATTATTCTCTACGTCGCGCAGCCCGTAGCCTTTGGAGAGCGTTACCTCGTCGCCGACGACCACCGCGACCGCTACGCCCGGCACCCGAAACGTCTTCAGTGCCTGTTCAATGACCGAGTCAATCCCTGCCAACGCCTCTTTCGGCGGCGGTTCTTTCGCGTGGACGCTGACGGCGACAAACAAACCAGCGAACGCAATGCTTATGCTCTTCATAACGCGGGTGCCGTCCTTACCCGCTATGCCCGAGAACGCGATCGTTTTGCAGAGTGCGTGCGTCTCGCGTGCTGGCCTCGGGCATTTAATCGGCGATCTTGAGCCCCCATCAGAGAATCGTCAATCCTAATTAGAGAATTGTTATCCTTTTCTGCCTTGAGGGCAGCAAGCATTTAGCCAATTGGGTGTAGCCGGAGATGCGAAACGGCGCTTTCAGGGGAAGGTTTTCGTTGCGGACTTCGAGGCGAAGGTTCATGCGATTCTCCAGGGCGAAATGACGTTAGTAATTGGCGCTATAGCCGTCGAACAATTAGACATTCAAAAAGTAGTGAAGCGTTGCATCCTGCTTCCATCCCAGTCTCTCGTATAATTTGCGAGCGGGGTTGTCCACCCCCGTCTCCAGGATCAAACCTTGCGCATTCGTATCCAGGGCAAACTGTTTGGCGCGCTCCAGCAACGCCTCGCCCACACCTTGTTTCCTGGCCCTCGCGGCCACGAAAAAGTCGTTGAGAATCCAGAGCCGCTTCATCGAGAGGGACGAAAAAGAAGGATAGAGTTGGGTGAAGCCGACGCCAACGCCATCGCTGAGCGCGAGCAACACGACGGATTCGTTGCCGGTCAGCCGTTCTGTCAGGAAGCGGCGCGCTTGTTCCACCGACGGCGGCTGATCATAGAACTGCCTGTAACTGTCAAACAAAGGAAGAACGACCTCGATGTGATCGAGTGATGCTTGCACGATGGTCACGGCGAGCATGCGTATGCGAGTTTCCGCGGGACAGTTTTTCGCATCTACAGGTAGGTCATCTTCAAGCGCTGGATGATCGTGATGAAGGATTCAAGAGACGAGGCTCAAATTCAGCGTATGGGGGAATAGACGAGAAGAGCATAAACCGTAAGGTGCGCAAAGCACCGGCGCCATGGAACGGGAGACAACCATACCCTGTGGAAACAAGCCGAGCACCTCATGAAAGAATTTGACCGCAAGGTCGCGCTGGTGACTGGCGGAGGTTCCGCAATCGACCGCTCGTCGCGCAGACCGAAGCCCACGACCGGGCGGTGATGGAAGGGGCCGGACCCTTCACTGCATATGCCTCCCGTTCAAGAATCGAGCGGGAGGGCATCCCGTCCGCCTACGTTGCGGGCGAAAGCCTCAAAGAGTTCGGCGAACTCGTTCGCCACTCTGGGCGAGGAATACACATGTGCTGGAAGGACGAGTCGCGCTCCACACCGAATTCTATGACCCTATCGTGCTGAAAGTTGGCGGTCGGTCTATGTCGACTCCACATGGGTCTCGCCGACTCAGATTCAGCGCCGGCTGGCAGTGCGCTTCATTCTTGGCCTTGAGCAGGCGTTCCGCTTCGCGCCGGTCGTCGGTTCCAAGCGTGGCCTGTTTCTTCGAGCCGTTTTCCTGCCAGTAAAATTTGCCCTTCCTTCGGCGATATAATTGATACTTCTCTTGCACGTTCATCTCCACGTTGGGAGAATGCACGCGCCGAATTTTTCGCGTTACAAACTACCGGCGGAGTGGCAGCAGAGTTCGCACGAATAGTTCCTTTGTGCTCGATCTGCTGGCATTTGGTTTCTTTGGGCGACCCACCGGCAGAAAAAGTACCTCGTGGTGAGGCGCTTAAAATATGGCTCCTGAGGTAGGACTCGGCGGTGTTTCCCCCTTGTTTCCAGTCATTTAAGCGAGTTCTTCTCAGGTAATCAAGCAAACTCGACGACTACTCGCACTGGCTCTTTCATTGCGGTTTGCTGGCAATTCTGCTGGCA
>JACCTI010000115.1 GCA_013812515.1 Chthoniobacterales bacterium | reverse complement strand
GGTTGAAAACCTGTGTTCCGTTACTTCAGCGCCGGGAGCTTGATATCGCACTCGCCGCGCCAAACGCCGTCGCTGCCGCGCTTTACTTCGAGGATAGCGGGATGCCCGCCGTTATCCGCCTCGTGCTTCAGTTCTTTCTCGTTAACGCGCGGATCGTCCTTGAACCAAAAATCGTCGATCGAGCGTTCCGAATATCCCGGCCCATAAATGTGCGCATGAATGTGCGCCGGGGTGGTTCGATGCGGATACGCGCCCGGCCGGATCGTGCGGAATTCATATTTGCCGTCAGCGCCGATTTTCATCCATCCCTTCAGTCGCGGATGACTCGCGTCGTCCTTCTCGTTGTAATACCCCGTCCGGTCCGTCTGATAAACCCAAAGCACCATTCCCTCAGCCGCCGTCTTGCCATCCGCCTGAAGAACTCTGCCTGTGATCACGAGCGGCACACCCGGCTCGTTCTCCGGCGTAACCACGGTTTTCCACGACAGCTTTTCCGGCGTGTCGCACGAGCCGCACGGCGCGCCGCCGCTCAGGGTCGGCGGATATTTCGGATCCTTGTCGGGTTGGGCGACGGCCAATCCCGCGAAGATCAGCGCCACGATGAGGCCAATCGATTTGTTGAGTTGAAGTGGAGTGAACGGAGCTTGCATAGCTAAGTGGGAGTTTTGGTTTTCAACAGGAGAATCGGAAGAGTGAATCTCCCAGGACCGGCAAGAAAAAGGGCCAGCAGCGCGATCCCGAGTTCGACTGGTTGCGCTGCGCCGTTGATCCCATAACCGCCGCGGATGATCGCGCCCACCGCGATCGCCATCGTGAACAGCATCAGCGCGCAGGCAGGCCGAAAGAAAATTCCCGCGATAAGACAAAGACCGCCGCCAAACTCGGAGATTGCGGCCGCGAATCCCCAGAACGCCGGCGCGAAGGAAATCCCGAGCAGGCGATTGAAGGCGCTGCCCAGAGCTCTCCACTTTGAGACGCCTTCAATGAGCTTGGGCGAGCCGTGGACGAAAACAAACATCAAGCCGAGGCCGGCGCGGAGAACGAACAAGCCGAGATCGACGCGGTCATTGCTTTGGAGCTTCACCTCGTCCACGCGAACACGAGGTACTGGATATGTCTTGTATCCGTCTAAGGTACGGCGGCCGATGGCGTCCAGGAAGGTTGGCGCGAAAATTACCGGGTGTCATACCGGTGTGGTGTTTGAACACCTTCGAGAAATGGCTTTGGTCAGAGAACCCGGCGGCCAATCCTATCTCGCAGAGGGAGCGGCCGGAGTTCGCGATTTCGCCGGCCGCGAACTCGATCCGGAGTCGGCGGACGTACTCGCCGATGGTGCATCGGAAATGCCGGCGAAAGAGCGTTGCCAGATAAACCGGGTGAACGCCCACACCGTCCGCTACTTCCTCGTGGGTCATGTTCTCGCCGAGCCGGGCATGAAGAAGTTCGCGAGCCTGGTTGAGCCAACGAGGCAGCTTTTTCTCCGCCGGTTCCGCTTTCACGTGGCCGAGCTCCGCCAGAATTTCGAGGGCAAGACCTTCAATCGTTAGTGCCGCCGCCGCATCGCTGCGTAGCGCTTCGCTGTACATTTTCAACGTGAGCCACGCAGCTCGGCCGCCATGGACGAAAACAGGTTCCTCTAACCCGGCGAGATCCCGGATTTGTGCGAGGCGGGCGGAACTGATCTCAAAAACAAGGCAATGCACGCCGTGCCGGAAATCGTCGGTGTGCGGCAGACCGGGAGCGATGTAGGACACACTCAGCGGCCGGCACTCCAGCGTCTTACGCGTGAACGTTTCGGTAAAACCACCGTCCAGGATGAACCCGACGTGCGCGTTTTTGTGTGAATGCTTTGGAATGAAAACGCCGGCCGGATGCCGGATTTCCTTCAGCGCAAATCCCGCTACTTCGCGAGCCTTCAACGTGGTCCCGTGAAATTTGCGGTGCGACGCCATGCCAACGAGATCACACCACGAGCCTAGCTCGGCGTCACATGAAAAAGCAGGGCCTCGAGTTCCTGTCGTCGGCGTTATTGCAAATGAAGGGGGCGGTCGACGTTCCGCACTTGCACTGGTGTCCGCACACTGCCTCGCGCCGGCCGGTGAAGGAATTCGTGGTGGCTCGGGAGACGGAGTGTGCCGGCGCAGCCTTCGGCTCCTTAAAAATAAATCACCCGCTAAGCATGTAGAAGCTTGCAGCGCAGCTCGACAAAGCCGTCGAGATCGACTGTTTTCCCGATCGGCAGGACCTCAACGTGGAGCTGCTGGGCCTGGCCGAGCGGCCGGCACCCGAGTCTCGTTAGGCACGGATTCGCATCATGCCTGGCAACTCGCATTCATCGAGCTAGGCCTGGCCGCCGCGTTGAAAGCCGGAATTGCGGCAGAGCGCATCCTAAATTTCATCCCGCTGCGCGAAATCAAAGAATGGGTCGGAAAACTTCGGACTCAGAACCCCCGGTCAAGAGG
>JACCTI010000067.1 GCA_013812515.1 Chthoniobacterales bacterium | reverse complement strand
CGCTGGCTTGCGCGCGTAGTCGGGGCGTGCGCGCACCTTCATTTCCATCTCCATCGGCGCACCGGATTCCCACTCGACCAGGCGAACCAGCTTCGAGGTTTCGTGCAGCGAGGTGAAGTCGTAGAAGCGCGCGTTCTTCTTGCGCGCAATGACAAAAAAATCCGTCAGCCTAACGACTCCCGTCTTTGTCGAGAACCGCGTCTCGAAGATCGCGCTGTCGTCCACGTACTGGCGCGTTACCTCAAAAGGCTCGACCGGATGAATGGCGAAGTCGCCGCCTTTCTCGTCATCGAGCAGACGGCAGAAAACGGGCGCAGCGTCGAAGGCGGGGAGACAAAGCCAGTCAATCCCGCCGTTCGGATTGATCAGTGCGGCCGTCTCGCAATTCCCGATTAGCGCATAGTCTTTGATCGGCGTCATCGCACCCAGCCGCCGACTGCCTGAATCGGCTCGATTCCGCCCGGCTCAGTCACCCACGCGACAATCGCACTGCGTGAGCTTGCGTCTTCTTTCGGCCCGGCGGCGGGCGAGCGGAGCTCCGCTTTACCGCCGTTCATCTTTGCCGTTTCGAGGGAAAGCACTACGAAATCGTGCAGCAGTTTCCGGCCACTGTTCTCGCCCGCTTTCACGTTGATGTTCAAACCGAAACCGAGCCGCGCCACGTGAAGATCGAGCGGCTTGTCGGCGCCGCTCCCTTGTTTGAACACCGCGCTGACAGTATCGCCATTCTCCACGGAAAGCTTGAGTGTGCCGGGTGAATCTGACGAGGCGGAAGGCACGCCGTTGTTCCGCCACTCGCGCCCATCGAGCACAAATCCGGGCGTGTAAACGCTGCTGCTTTTCCAGCGCGCGGAGTATTCATATTGCCGCGCCGTCCACGCTTTTGACGCAAACGGATCGCGCCAGCCGAGCCGATCCCAGTAGTCGACGTGAAACGCGAGCGGCACGAAATCCTGCCAGAGCCGAGGCTCGTCTTTCAGCTTGCTCAACCATGCTTCGGCGGGCGGGCAACTGCTGCAACCCTCTGACGTGAAAAGCTCGAGCAGGTGCGTTTTCGTTGCCTTACTTTCGAGTTCCAAGGCCGAGGAAGTCACAGCGGCGCACATTAAGGCAGCAAACGCTAAGAGAACAAAGCAGGTGCGGGATTTCATGGCCGTAGGAGTGCTTAACGCGTCGGAAATTTCAACCTGATGGAATAAGAGCAAGCGAGCGCGACTCTCATGGTTGCTTGGGGATTGCCGCATCGCGCCAGCTATTTCGCTGGCGTCAATGCGTGAGCGTCAGTAGTTATGCCCGCGTGGCGGAGATCGATCCCGAGCAGTTGGTGGAGACGTATTATGCGCCGCTTTATCGCTTTGGGCTCTCGCTTAGCCGGAACGAACCGGACGCCGGAGATCTCGTTCAGCAGACGTTCTACGCTTTTGCAACGAAGGGTCACCAATTGCGAGATGCCTCGAAAGTGAAGACGTGGCTTTTCACCACGCTCTACCGCGATTTCCTCGCGAAGAAGCGGCATGCGGATCGTTTCGTTGAGACCGAAAATGAAGCGGATTTCGTCGAGCCAATGCATGTTGCGCCCTCCGTGATCGATTCGCTGGATGCGGCGATCGTGCAGAAAGCATTGCATGCTCTCGACGATCGCTACCGCGCGCCGGTCACATTGTTTTACATGCAGCAACATTCTTATGGCGAGATCGCGGAGATCCTCGCCATTCCGATCGGAACGGTGATGTCGCGGATCTCGCGCGGGAAAGCTGAGCTGCGGAATGGGTTGAGCGATGCTGCGGCCGTCGATCGGCGGAAGATCGTGCAAAAAGAAGGAGAGCAATCCCATGGATGAGCAGGAAGCTCGTTCCATCCTGAGCATGTATCGCGCGGGCGAGCCGGCACTCGACGACGCTCGTGTGGAGGAAGCGCTGCGGAAAGTCGAAGCCGACCCAGACGTCGCAGAATGGTGGGACGAGGAACAAGAACTCGATCGGATCATCGCTTCGAAGCTGGCGACAACGCGCGTGCCCGCGGGGTTGAAGGCGCGCGTCACTCCGACGGTCGAAGCGCGGTCGCCGATTGTGCGCTCGAGCTGGAGCCGTGGTGTGATGCTGGCAGCGGCTTGCATCGTGGCGCTGGCCGCCTTTTTCAGCTCATGGCGCGGACCATTCCGACCCGCAGCTTCCATGGCCGATTACCGAGACGAGATGGTGAGCTTCGTCAAAGT
>JACCTI010000014.1 GCA_013812515.1 Chthoniobacterales bacterium | reverse complement strand
AGTTCCTCGTCGAGGATGGTGCGGAAGAGTTCGTTCGTGACTTTGCGCCCGTCGGTCAGGAGGCCGCGCGGGTGACGAATCCATTGCCAGATCTGCGCACGTGAGATTTCGGCCGTGGCCGCGTCTTCCATCAAATTGAAGATCGGTACTGCGCCGCTGCCGCGCAGCCAGGCCTCCAGATACTGCACGCCAACGCTCACGTTCGTACGCAAACCTTGTTCGGTGATCGGCTCACGGGGGCCGAAGTCTAACAAATCTTCGGCGGTGATGTTTACGTCCTCGCGTCTGCGATCGATCTGATTCGGCTTCGCCATCAGCCGATCGAACGCATCCATCGCGAGCTGCACCATCCCGGGATGCGCGACCCAGGTTCCGTCGTGGCCATCGGTCGCCTCCCGCTCCTTGTCGGCCCGCACTTTCGCGAATGCTTCTTCGTTGGCCTTCGCATCGTTTTTCACCGGGATTTGCGCCGCCATTCCGCCCATCGCGAAAATGTTCCGGCGGTGACACGTCTTGATGCAGAGCAGCGAATAGGAGCGCATGAAATGCGTCGTCATCGTGATCAAAGCGCGATCGGCGAGGAGAAAGTCCGGCTTGTTCCGGAACTTTTTGATGCAGGAAAAAATGTAATCCCAGCGCCCGCAGTTCAGTCCGGCGGAATGTTCGCGCAATTCGTAGAGGATTTCGTCCATCTCGAAGGCCGCGGGAATTGTTTCGATCAGAACCGTCGCGCGAATCGTGCCCTGCGGAATCCCAAGTTCGTCCTGCGCCAGTTTAAAGGCGTCGTTCCAGATTCGCGCCTCGAGATGGCTCTCCAGCTTCGGCAGGTAGAAATAAGGGCCGCTGCCGCGTGCGAGCAGCTCCTTCGCGTTGTGCAAAAAGTAGAGGCCGAAGTCGAAGAGCCCGCCGGAGATGGGCTCACCGTCGACGAGCAGATGCTTCTCGAGCAAATGCCAGCCGCGCGGCCGTGGCATGAGGACGGCGAGTTGCTCGTTCAACTTGTACTCTTTGCCGTCGGGATTTGTGAACTGGATCGTGCGGCGGATCGCATCGCGCAGATTGATCTGGCCTTCCATCATGTTCTCCCACTTCGGTGCGTTCGCGTCTTCGAAGTCGGCCATGAACACCTTCGCGCCGGAGTTGAGCGCGTTGATCACCATCTTGCGATCCGTTGGCCCCGTGATCTCAACCCGCCGGTCGCGAATGTCCGCGGGAATGGGCGCGCAGGCCCAATCGCCTTCGCGGATCTGCTTCGTCTCCGGCAAAAAGTCGAGCGCTTCGCCGCGATCGAGCGCAGCCTGCCGTTCGTGACGCCGCCGGAGACATTCCGCACGCCGGCCCCCAAACGCGCGCTGGAGTTTCGCGAGGAAAGCGAGTGCGTCGTGCGTGAGAATTTCGCTGAACGCTGGCGACATCTCGCCACGCAGCTCGAGACCAGGAGGAAGCTTGGGTTGGGAATGATCTGCCATAAGCGCGCCGACTCGGATTCGTGGCCCGAAGGCGCGCAGGATGCACCGGCTCAGTTGGCGCCAGTCTTTGCCGACTCGTTAGGCCAGCCGCTCAGTTCTTTTGCCCGGCGGCTTCCGGGTCCCGAATCGTGTAGCCGATGTGGCGCACCGTTTCGATTAACCCGGGCGGCCCGATCTTCCTGCGCAGCCGTCCGATGAAGACCTCGACGAGCTTCGTATCATACTCGTGCTCCCGTTCCCAAACCCGTTCGCAAAGTTCCGTGCGCGTAAAGACACGCCCCGGCTCGCGCATCAGCACCTTCAACAATGTCAGCTCGCGCGTGGACAGTTCGATCGGCCTCGTGTCGCGATACACCGCGTGATCCGCGAGATTCAAATTCAAATCACCGATCCGCAAGACGATGGCCGGCTCCTCCGCATAACGCCGGCTGAGCGCGCGAATTCTCGCGAGCAGCTCCTGCATCGCGAACGGCTTCGGGAGATAATCGTCCGCCCCAAGCTGCAAGCCGGTCAGCCGATCGTTCAACTCGCCGCGCGCGGTCAGCATCAGAACGCGGCTGGTCACATGCT
>JACCTI010000462.1 GCA_013812515.1 Chthoniobacterales bacterium | reverse complement strand
GATTACATGGCGCAATCGAGCAGCTACAGCGCCCGCTCGCAGGACGAAGAGGAGAAGCGCCAATTCTTCTTCGATTCGATCGCAACGCAGGAGACGCTGCAGCAGCATCTGATGGGACAATTGAATCAAGCAGCCTTAAACGCCGAGGATCGCAAGACGGCCGAAGTGATCATCGGCAACATCGACGAGAGCGGCTTCCTGCAATCCTCACCGGAGGATATGTCGATGAACACCGGGATAGCGCAGGAGGACTTCGAGCACATGCTCACGCTCGTTCAGAGTTTCTACCCTCCCGGCGTAGGCGCCCAAGACTTGCGTGAGTGCCTCTTGATCCAGTTAAAGCGCGAGGGCAAACAGAACAGCCTCGAATACAAGATCATCAGCGATCACATGGCGGACTTGGGGAAGCGGCGGTTCCCTGAGATCGCGCGGCGCATGGGACTGAGCGTCGAACAGGTCCAGAAGTGCGCCAACAACATCGCGCAGCTCGATCCGCGGCCCGGGCAGCTTTTCGCCGAGTCGCCGCAGAATTATATCCTACCGGATGTGACCGTGGAGAAAATCGATGGCGAGTATCAGATCATTCTAAACGGCGAACAGATTCCGCATCTGCGCATCAGCAACACCTACAAGGACATCATGTCACAAGACGGGAATGGTAGTGAGGTGAAGGACTATATTCGTGACAAAATCCGGAGCGGTAAGTTCCTCATCAAATCAATCCACCAGCGCCAGCAGACCATCTCCAATATCTCGCATCAGATCGTTGCGCGGCAGCGTGAGTTTCTCGATCAAGGGTCCGCGCATTTGAAGCCCATGACAATGGTGCAAATCGCGGACGCTGTTGGGGTGCACGAGACGACCGTCAGCCGCGCGATTTCGGGCAAATACATGTCGACACCGCAAGGGGTGTTCGAAATGAAGTACTTCTTCACTCCCGGTTATCAGACCTCGAGCGGCGAGGCGATGAGCAACACGAGTGTAAAAGAAGCGATCCAGGATTTGGTGAAAAGCGAGGACGGCAGCTCGCCTTTGAGTGACAAAGAGATCGTGGAGATCCTGAGCGAGCGAGGCATCCCGATCGCGCGTCGCACCGTGGCAAAATACCGCACCGAGCTGAACGTTCTGCCGAGCAACATGCGGCGGAAATACTGACCGCCTAATCGCGGAGCCGTTCCCGCAAGGCGAGCAATTCGTCCAGCAGCTCGGGCTGGTCTTTGAGTTCGGCCAACGGGCGCAGTTGCTCCTCGATATAGCGCCAGTCGAGTCCAGCCTCTCCCTGCCGTACGATCGTCATCTCCACATCGCGCCAATCCAGCGGACGCGCGGCGAAGCTCTTGAAAACGATCAGGTCTTCCGGCGTGCAGAGTCGAAGAGAGCAGTGGGGGGAAAGTTCAACATCACGTGCGCGCGAAATCGCCAGATCCTCAAACGGCAGGGCGCCCAGCGCGATATCCACCCCGACTCCTGAAGGCGTCTGCGCGAGCAAGACCCGCGCGCGGAGCGCAAACTCACGCGCGTCGGCCCGGCGCGGTTCGAGCCAGCCGAGCAGCGCATCAACATAAGTCTCCTCGTTGCCGAACCCGGTGAAGAGCGTCACGTCCGCATCCTCCGTCACGCGCGGCTCGCTCCATTTCTGCACTGCCAGTCCGCCGATGAAGCAAAAACGCCACTCTTGCGCGAAGAGAAAACTTTGGAGCTGGAGTGCGCCCTCGAGCACGCCATTCATCGGCGCGCTTTCGCGAAGATGGCTTGCTGCTCCACCAGACCTGAGCTTTCGGCTGGTCGATGCAGCCACAAAGCGGAGTCGAACAATGTGCTCAAGCGTTCGAGCGCCTCTGCCGTATCGACCCGGCGCACGCGCGCCCGGCGTTCCGCTTCCAGGAAAGCTCCCGCCTCCGCCCACGCGCGCACATACTGTTTGTCCCTCGCGTGCGACTCCTCTTTCGTCATGGCTCCACCTTAAACCGCCACGCGCCCGCGCGAAATCCGAAAGCGCAAATCTGGGGCGGACGCGCTAACGTTCCGGAATGGACCTTTCTCTCCGCACCACGGTGATCGCAGAGTGGCGCGGTCTGCCGGAAATCAAGCGGCGCCCTGATCGTTGGCAAGCCCCCGGGGATCTGCTGCCGAAACTCATGCAGCAACTCGGGCTGAGCGAAAGGCTGCGCGAGACGGAAGTCATCGATGCATGGAAGGGTATTGTCGGTGATTTCATCGCCGCGCATTCCGCGCCTGTCAGTTTGCGCAATGGGGTCCTGTTCATCCGCGTTTTGCAGCCGGCGCTGCACTATCAGTTCGAAACGATCTCGAAAGCCGAAATCTTGCGGAAACTGAAGCAGCGCTTTGGCGGGAAAATCATCCGCGATCTGCGCTTCCGGATCGGCTGACCCCGCCGCAGCCTCGATTCGCAATGAGCGACCGGATCATAGGAAGCGCATTGTAGCCTTGGGCGATGACCCCGGCTGGAGCACAATCGTGCATCGGGATACTCGCTTCCCGTTGATCCGAGATTATTGCGGCCGGCGTCAGCGCCGCCGGGTACAACGTCCAAGTCGCGAAGGGAAGACAGCGGGCACTCGTCACCATGGCGGGGTCAGCGCTGCCGGCTACAAGAGCGCGGCTTTTAGATTCCAGCGGCCTGTTCGTTGCTCTGGTTTTGCAACGTCTCGCGGCCGTCAGGCCAGAAGCAATTTGATTGATGTTTGCAATCAAGCCTGCGCCCACACCTAATGAGAAGAATGTCCCACCCCGCAGAAATCGGCGACGCGATTCACATCCAGGACCTCGAGCTCGCGGGGCGGGTTGGTGTTCCGGATGAGGAGAGGGCAAAGCCACAGCGTCTCACGCTTTCAATTACAATCTGGCCAAGCGGCGGCTTTCGCCAGCTGGATGACGAACTGGGGAAAACCGTGAACTATGCAGAGGTGTGCCGGGAAGTGAAACATTTCGTGAGCGGGCGCACAGACCGCCTTATCGAGACGCTGGCCGAAGAAATTGCAGCGGAGTTGTTGCGCCGTTTTCCGATTGCCCAGGTGCGATTGGAGCTGCGGAAATTCGTCCTGCCCGATGCGAAGCATGTCGCGGTCAGAATCACGCGACCTCCGGCTAAGAAGTGAACTGTCGCGCGCAGAAGCATTCGCTTTTCGCAGGGCCGCTCCTAATCTTCCGCGGTGAAGTTCGAGAGCGCGATCGTGCATGGAAAGGATTGGAAGATCCTTTCGAGCGAGACTCACTATCGGGACGCGCATCTTTCCGTGAGAACAGAGGAGGTCCAGACGCCGGCGGGAGGCAAGAGACGCCGTTGGACTGTGGTGCATCGAAAAGCGGCGGTGGTGATCGCTCCGATGACCGCGGAAGGGAAACTGGTGCTCATTCGGCAGGAACGAATTCCGATCCGCGCGGCGATTTGGGAAGTGCCGGCGGGACAGATCGATCTTGCAGCTGAAGGTGATGTTGTAGCTCGGGGCGAGGTGCGAGTCGAAGACGCGATGGCACCGCAGCCGGAATCCGGGGTCAACGCCCCCGGCTACAACAGCGCCCTTGGCTACGACACCGCCGCGCTGCGCGAGCTGCGGGAGGAAACGGGATATGTGCTGAGCAAAGGCGGCGAGATTGTTCCGCTTGGATATTTCTTCTCATCGCCCGGTTTCACTGATGAGCAGGGCTACTTTTTCCTCGCCCGACCGGTAGAACTGGGCACGAACGGTCCCGCGCACGCCGAATCGGAATTGATCCTGGATTGCCGCGCCTTCGGTCCTGAAGAGATCGCGGACATGATCGCGCATGGCGAGATTCGCGACGCCAACACGCTCGCGATTTGCGCAAAGCTGGTCGCGCGCGGTTTTATTTCCCTGCACGCCTAACGATCGCCATGGCTCTGCGGAACTTCTTCAAATTTCGGGAGATTCCCGAGTCCGAGACGGCGAAGCCGTTCCTCGAGCACCTCGAGGACCTCCGCTGGACGGTGGTGAAAATGGCCATCACGCTCTTCACTGCGATGGTTCTTTGCTTCCTTTTTCGCGCGCAGCTCACGCACCTGATGCAGCGACCACTGGAGCAGCTCGAGACCAGACTGCGGACGCTCCAGTCGCTCGGGATCACGGATTCGATGACGATCTCTTTCAATCTCGCGTTCTACGCTGGCATCGTGCTGTCGTTCCCGCTGCTGCTTTATTTTCTTGCGGAGTTCGTGCTGCCGGCCTTAACCGCGGTGGAGAAGCGGTTGCTCCTGCCGGCGATCGCCGTCAGTTTCGCGCTTTTTTTGGTCGGCGTGATCGCTTGCTATCTGTGGCTGCTGCCGAAGACGGTGTTGTTCTTCTTTAACGACGCGGCCTCGCTCGGTTGGGTCCCAGCCTGGACGGTGCGGGAATATTATTCGTTTGTGACGCGGTTCACGATCGGCTTCGGCCTCGCGTTCGAGCTGCCGATAGTCGTGCTGGCGCTGGTCCGCTTCGGGCTGGTGAGCTACGATCTCATGGCCAGGACGCGCCCTTATGCAGTGGTGTTGATCTTCATCCTCGCCGCCATCATCACGCCGACACCTGATATTCTCACGTTGATCGCAATGGGCGGTCCCATGTATCTCCTCTACGAGAGCTGCATCTGGATCGCCTGGTTCATGCAACGCCGAAGGTCGAAGACGGAGAGCAGCTAGCGGCGTGGACTTAACCCTCGCCGGTTACGATCTCATCTTCAGCGTCTCCGTGTTTCTACTCGGCGCGGCGGTCGGTTCTTTCCTAAACGTCTGCATCTACCGCCTGCCGCTCGATCTTTCGGTGAATGAGCCACGCCGCTCGTTTTGTCCATCCTGTAAAAAGCAGATTCCATGGCACCAGAATCTGCCGCTGTTGAGCTGGCTCTTATTGCGCGGACGTTGCGCAAATTGCGGAAACCGGATCGCCCTTCGTTATTTCTTCGTCGAGCTCCTGACCGCGCTGCTTTTTCTCGCGGTCTGGCGTTCTTTCCCATGGCAGATGGCGATCGCGCTTTGGGTGCTCTCCGCGCTCCTGATCGTCGCGACGTTCATCGATTTTGAGCACTTCATTATTCCGGATGAAGTTACGATCGGCGGCGTGGCGGCTGGCCTCCTCGCGAGCTTCCTCGTGCCGGAGCTGATGGCAACGGAACAGCGGTGGGTTGCACTATTGTTCTCGTTAGGGTCAGCCGCGCTCGCTTATGCGCTGCTCTGGATGGTGCTGGAAGCGGGCAAGCTGGCCTTCGGAAAGAAAAGGATTCAGCTGGAAGCACCGACGCGCTTCGACTGGACGCGAAACGGGGATGACGCCGACTTTATTGTTGGCGAAGAGCGCGGGCGCTGGAGCGAGCACTTCGCGCGCGAGAAGGACCAGCTCGTTCTGGAATGCGATGAGGCGGCAGTCGATGGCCGTGAGCTTGGCGCCACGACTCTCCGCTTCCACTACAACCGGCTCACGATCGGCGGAGAAGCGATCATGCTCGACGCACTTGGCAATATCTCCGGCATCGTGCGTGAGCTGCAAATTCCACGCGAAGCGATGGGGCGCGGCGATCTGAAGTTTCTCGCTGCCATCGGCGCGTTCCTGGGCTGGCGCGCGGTGCTCTTCAGTATCTTTGCCGGCTCGCTGGTGGGCTCGTTCGTAGGCATCATCACGATGCTGGTGGGTAAACGCGTCTGGTCCGCGAAACTTCCCTTCGGTCCGTATCTCGCATTCGGCGCGCTCGCCTGGATATTTTTCGGTGATCAGTTGGTTCGGTGGTACATCGGCTTGCTCAATCTGTCGCCAGCTCTATAGGGCGCGCCCAGCAATAGGTCTCGCAGCTCGCAGCGCTGGTCTTCGTGCCGGAGAGCAAATCGCTCTTTGGACCGAGTCTTGCCGCGCGATATGCTGATGCAGATGGAGAACAAGCCCGTGTGCGCCGCGAATCACGAGGAGGCGTGCCGGCGGGTTGCGTCCCGTTTTCATCCGCGCTGGCTCCAGCACTACGTCGGAGGCAAACTGCGCGGCGATCCGGTCTTTCGGCGTGCCTATCACTTGTTAGGGGATGCTCCCGCGTCCATTCTCGATGTCGGCTGCGGTGTCGGCTTGCTCCCATTCTATTTGCGCGAGCGTGGCGTGCGCCAACGCTGCATCGGTGTGGATTTTGACGGACGTAAAATCCGCAAGGCGCGCGACGTTGCAGCCGGAAACTACGCAGATATTGAGTTCCTGGAACAAGACGCGGCCGACGTGCTTCCCCAATCATATGGCAATGTCGCGCTCTTCGATGTGCTGCATTATCTGCCGCCGGCGCGCCAGGCGATCTTGTTGTCCGAGGTGGCGAAACGTGTCGCCCCCGGCGGCATGGTGCTGCTGCGAGATTGCCCGCGGGACGCGTCGCTCCGTTTCTGGCTGACTTATCTGGGTGAAATCGTTGCCCAGGCGATCACGTGGAACGCAGGCGTCCCGCTTCACTTTCCGCAACGCGAGACGATCATGCGCGCGTTCAATCCGCGTGAGTTTAGCGCAAGGGAAGAGCCGATGTGGGGCAATGGGCCTTTGAATAATCGACTCTACATTTTCCGGCGCGCAGTTGCTCCGGCCGCGGGAGAACGAAACGATAGCCGCGCGAGCTCAGTCGCTGCAGGACAAGCTCGAGACAACGCAGATTAAAACCGGGCAAGCTCTCGGTGCGATGCCCTTCGTGCAGCACAATAATCGCGCCGGGTTTGGCGCCGCGCTCGACACGTTCCGCCACGCTGCTCGCATCGCGCTTGACCGTATCGAGCCCTCGCACACTCCAGCCGATGAGCGCCAGCCCGCGGCGTGCAGCGGCCGGATGCGTGAACATATTCTTGAACCCAACCGGCGCGCGGAAACAGAACGGCGGTCGCTCCGGAATGATACGCAACGTCTCCGCGCAGGCGTCGATTTCCCGCGCGATTTTTGCAGGACCGGCGCTCCAGAAAGTGCGGCTCGGATGAGTCTGCGTGTGATTCGCCAGCGTATGCCCCTGCGTTAGAATTTCTGTGACGAGGTGCGGATACTTCTCGGCGTTTGCACCGACGACAAAGAACGTGGCGTGCGCGTCGAACTGCTTCAGCAGGTCGAGCATCGCCAGCGTGTCGGCCGGCGATGGACCGTCATCAATGGTGAGCCAAACCTCTCGGGCCGAAGCCTGGAATCGAGTGATGATCGGGCCCCACCACTGGCAGTTCGGCGCGAGCGTCGCGTAGAGGAGGAGCAAGTGCGACAGGAAGAGCGGCACCAGGGCGAGAACGACGTTGCTCCTGAGGAATGCAAGCGCCACTACTGGTGCGATCGCGGCGAAGCCGAGCAGCAATGCGCGGCTCACCGCGCTGCTATTCGTCTGCGTAACGGTCGCCATGACGAAAGGCGAGGAGCGTGGCGGCAAGGAGATTCAAGCCCACGGCAGCCAGCCAGAGTAGACCCACGCAGCGCGGCCAGCCCTCAGAAAACAGAAGTTTGCTGGCCATCGCGGTGGTGACGATGGAAATGAGCAGGGTCTGTGCGCGGTTATTTGGAAGAGCGCGCATCAATCCGGCAGCGCGCAGCAGCTTGATGATCCACGAGTTCACGTAAAGCAGCAGGAGCCAGAAAATCAAAACGAGGACGGCGAGCGGTAGAAGCAACAGAACTTGTTGCCAGCCCGGCAGGTCTTTCAGGAGCAAAGCGAAAGCGAACGCGTAAACCAGGAGGTGATTGAGCGTGCCGACGACGTTGGCTTCCAGCGAGTTTTTCTCGGAACGCATGTGCTGGTTTGCGCGCGACCTGGCGAGCAGGCGAGGAAGAGCAAAGTAGAATTCGTTCATCGCTCAGCGGATCACATCACGAGCGAAAAGGGGACCAAAGCCAAACCATTGCCGCCAGTGTTCCGCGATCATTTCCTCCAGAACAACGCACCATGCTGAGACCGCGGCCGCGACGTTCGCGGCACGATCGCAACCGCTGCGCGCGACACTGATCGGTTCGCAGGCCACGATCCGGTAACGCCGATAGCCAGAGCGCACGACGAAGAGCGGGAAAATCGGAACGCGCGCGATTTGGGCGAGAATGAAGGGACCGTTCGGAATTTGGACCCGCTCCCCGAACATTCTGCCGTCGACGCTCGCGATACCTGGGATGATTCGATCCCCCTGAATCGAAACGATTTCGCCCGCGCGCAGAGCGCCGAGGAGATCGAAGGAGAGCATCGCGCCGTCCGTGCTGTAGGCAATCTTCACCGCTCCTTCGCCGACCCGCTCGACGGTCGAATGCAAATGCTGCTCCGAGTGCCGGTCCGGCTCTGGCGCGCGCACCATGCGGATCTCGCGGTTGAATTTCTGCGCGAAAAGCGCCGCGCCAAGATCGGGACTGCCCATATGCGCGGTGAGAAGGATCGCGCCGTGCGCGGTGCTGAGTTCCGCGAGAAACTCCGGCCCCATGATCTCGTAGATAAAGTTTGCTTTGTTCACTCTGTAGTTCGCGGCTTCGGCGATGCTCCACGAGAAATTCAGGAGAGTGCGGAACGCGCGGAAGT
>JACCTI010000458.1 GCA_013812515.1 Chthoniobacterales bacterium | reverse complement strand
TGCGCTTTCGCCGAGAGATCCTGCGATCTGCGGCGCAGAACACGTCGGCCGAGAAGCGGTGTAACTGAAAATCTCTCGTCGGAGGCAGCACGTGACACCGGATGGACGAAGGCACTAGTCCCGGCGTTCACAATGCGTCCCCCTAAAAATCCTTGGCTCCGCGGTTAGCCAAGGCGGCGGGCTCGTGCACATTCTGTCTCACTATGAGACGAGGGCATGTTAAGTGGATTCCCATTCTGATCGCCGGCTTGATCTTGGCCTGGCAATACTTCAGCTCCGACAAGTTCGTTAATCCCGAAACGGGGAAGAAAAGTCACGTCGGCATGTCGACGCAACAGGAGGCCGCGCTCGGTTTTCAGACCTACCGGCAAGTGCTCTCTGAAGCGCGAACCATCGATTCCGGGCCCGAAGTGCACGCAGTGAAAACAGTCGCAAGCCGGCTGGCGAAGGCGACGGGGCAGGGAGGCCAGGGTTACGAATGGGAAGTCTCGCTCATCGACGACCAACAAGTGAACGCCTTTTGTCTCCCGGGCGGAAAAATTGTTGTCTATACCGGTATCCTTCCCGTCGCGCAGAATGACGCCGCCCTGGCGACGGTCATGGGTCACGAAATGGCGCACGCCACCTCGCGGCATGGAGCGCAACGGGTTCTGCAACAGAATCTCACGCAGACGGCCATGCTGGGTGTGGCTGTTTCGCTCTCCGACATGGACTACGGCAAACAACGCGCGGTGATGGGCGCCCTCGGCGCCGGTGCGCAGTTCGGTATCCTGATGCCATTCGGAAGGAAGCATGAATCGGAAGCCGACGAGATCGGTTTGATGTACATGGCTCGCGCCGGCTATGATCCGCAGGAAAGTCTGCGCTTCTGGCAACGGATGGACCAGGCTGGTCGCGCTGGCCCGCCGGAGTTTCTCTCCACGCACCCCGCGCATGGCACGCGCATTCAGCAGCTTCAGGCGCTGATGCCAAAAGCGATTGAAGAGTACAAGCGCGCGCGCGGCCAGTAGTCTTGACCGCGCGAGTGGCAGAGGAACCGGCGACAAAATCGACTGAGCGCGCTGGTTGGGTCCTGACGGTCGCGAAAGCGATCCTCTGGTCGGGCGCCGTCGCCTTGAGTGTTCTTGGGGTGCTCATGACTCTGGGCGTCATCGATAATTCCGGCACGGATGCTGTGGGACGAGGACTGTCGGTCGCCTTTGGTTTCCTGTTAGCCGCAGATGGCATCACAAGCCTGTTCGCTCTGTTTCTGGCGCGGCGTTGGCCTCTCCTGTTCTGGCTTGCGGCTGCCATGCTCGGCGCTCCGTTGCTGCTCGCGTCTGTGCTCTCCTTCGACTCGAAAAAGCAGCAGGCGGAATATCGCGCGGAGACGGATGACCTGCGCAACGGCAAAGCAGACTTCGCCGATCAGCCGGCGCTGCTCGCGGTGGCGGAGGCGATCTCGCGCAACGATGAACCCGCGCTTCGCGTTGCGGCGAAAGCAGCGCCCGATTTGCAGGCCAGCGGGCGCGAAGGCAAAACGCTCCTCTACTTCGCGGTCGAGCGCGCGCTAGAACAGCCGCAGCTCATTCGGGCGGTGGAAACTTTGCTCTCGTTAGGCTGCGATCCGAATTACAACAACGGTCAGCGCACTTCGTTTGCTCTGGCTCATGCGGTCAACGGGGAGATCCGGCTGCTGCGCACGATGCTCGATGCCGGCGGCGATCCGAACGGCCGCGACCCTGACGGGCGGCCGATCATTTTCGGGAATTGGACTACCACCTTCTTCGAAGCGGAGCGCAGCGCGCGCTTCCGTCTCCTGCTTGATCGCGGAGCGGATATTGACAGCATCATCCCGCCGGATGCGAATCATTCTGCTGCCGGTTACAGCTTGCTTCTCTTCCGCACGAAGATGGGCCGTGGTGATCAAACCGCATACGCGGATGGGCGCGAGCTTCTGGAGCGCGGAGCAGATCCGTCCGGCGCTGCCCCGGACGGAATGACATTGACGAAGATGCTGGCCGAACACCGGCGGAGTTTTGTGGAAGAACAGGGAGATCTGCCGGCGGAGTTGGGCGTACTGCTGGACTGGCTGGAACGTCACGGTATTCGCGAGTGAGGCCGCCGCTCCGGGCGCGTCATTCCATGCGACTGCGATGCATCTATCTGGCGCGCAATTCGACACCGGACGCAATTGCTGTCGCTTCCCACGAAGGTCCTACTCACAAATACGCCTTGCCGCTTCTCCCATTCCATATCACCTTCTCGGCCTTCGCTGCTTTTCTTTGACGACGTCCATCGGACGTCTCACCCGGAAGTTTCCCATGTTCAAAAACGACAAGCTCAATCTCTTTCTCTTCATTGCCCTCATCGGTCTCCAAGCTCTCGGTCTGGCTGCTTTGCTGACCCGTTTTGAGTGGAGCTATCTGCCGATCATCCTTTTCATGTATTTTTGGGGCGGGATTAGCACCACGCTTTACTTGCACCGTTATCTTACCCATCGCGGCTTCGAAATGCCGGCGTGGCTGAAATTCTTTTTCGCCACCGGGTCCGCGGTCGCTCTTTCGGGTGATCCGGTGACGTGGGTGGGGGATCACCGTTATCATCACCTCAAATCCGACACCGACGAAGACATTCATAGCCCGCTGCACGGGTTTCCTTATGCGCACATGATGTGGCTCGTCCGGAAGCCGGAAGGCTTCCGCGATCGCTCACTGCGCTACGCGGCTGACGTGCGGAAAATCTGGTACTGCCGGCTGTGGGAAAAACCTTATTTCTACATCATCCCGCACTTGCTCGTGGCGGCGGCGCTCTACTTCACGCTGGGCGGTGCTGGCCTGCTCTGGTGTCTCTACGTCCCGATGCTGGTCATCTACAATTTCACCTGGGCGGTGAATTCAATCTGCCACATGCCGAGCCTCGGCTACCGGAGGTTTGAAACGACGGACCACAGCAAGAACAACTTTTGGGTTGGTCTCGGCGCGTTCGGGGAGGGATATCACAATAATCACCACGCCAAGCCGCGCTGCGCGGCTCATGGTCTTCGCTGGTGGGAGTTCGACATGACGCGCTATGTGATCTGGACTCTCGAGAAGTTCGGTCTCGCATGGAGCGTTCATTGGCCAAAGCCCGAAGCATTAAAAGAAGTCGATCCTGTTTCCGCCGACGAGGCGGGTGCGCTCCTTCTCTTTGGCGCGAAGATTCGGGATCCGTCGCTCGACGTTTCTCACCACGAGTTGCAGAGCCGGTGACGCGCGATTTGGCTTCGAGTGATTCGTGCGGTTGTAACTCGATGCCCCGGCTTCCGGCCGTGCGTCCGAACGCGAGCATAGTGTGGCGGGCGTGGCGCCTGTGGCAACGGAGAGTCGTTCGCTGGTAACAGGATCGAAAATCAAAAGGCGAGATTCGGTCCCAGCCATTTCTCGACGACGTCCACTCTCGCGTTTTTCCGTTTCGCATAATCGCGGACTTGATCGCGCTCGATTTTGCCGACCGCAAAATAGCGCGACTCCGGATGCGAGAAGTAGAGCCCGCTGACACTCGCTCCCGGATGCATCGCGAACGATTCCGTAAGTGACATGCCGGCGTGCTGCTCCGGTTCGAGAAGCGCGAATAACGTGCCCTTCTCCATATGATCAGGCGAAGCGGGATATCCCGCCGCGGGACGAATGCCGCGATACTTCTCTCTGATCAATTCCTCGTGCGACAGCTTCTCGTTCGCACCGAAACCCCAGGCAATGCGCGCCTGCTGATGCAAATACTCCGCAAATGCTTCCGCGAGTCGATCAGCGAGCGCTTTGGTGAGGATCGCGTTGTAATCATCGTGCGCGTCGGAGAAGCTTTTCGCCAGCTCGTCGGCGCCAATTCCCGCCGTGACGGCAAATCCGCCCAGGTAATCCGCGCGCCCGCTCTCCTTCGGCGCGATCCAATCCGCCAGGCAACGATTTGTCTGGCCTGCCGGCTTTTGCATTTGCTGGCGCAGGAAGTGAAACGTCGCGAGCCGTTCCTGACGTAAATCGCCCGCGTAGATTTCGACATCGTCTCCGACTGAGTTTGCCGGCCAGAACCCATAGACGCCGCGCGCCGCGAGCAGTTCCTCATCAACGATGCGTTCGAGCAATTTTTGCGCGTCTTCGAACAATTCGCGTGCCTGCTGGCCAACCACAGCATCTTCGAAAATGGCCGGATACCTGCCGCGCAATTCCCAGGTGTGAAAAAATGGCGACCAATCAATATAAGGCACAAGCGTCTCAAGGGAGAATTCTGTGGATTGCGGAGCGCAGGCTGCCAGCCTGCTGGTCTCGGCAGCCTGCCGAGATGGACTTTTAGATTCCGCTTCTTCTTGAATGCCGTTCACGCCTTCAGATGTGGCCGGCAAGCTGCCGGCCACGGCAGGCTGGCAGCCCGCGCTCCCCAGATCGCTCGCGTAAATACGCAGGCCCAAAAGCACGGGCTTCGGCGGGTCACAACGCGCCCAGTCAAACTGCGCGCGATTCGCCCGTGCTTGCTGCAGAGTCACCGTCTTGCGCTCCTTCGATTTCGCAAAATGCGCCTCTCGCAACGACGTATAGTCCACTCGCGTTTCCGCATCGAAGCGACCCTTTAGCTCCGCGTTTAAAAGGCTGTTCACCAC
>JACCTI010000455.1 GCA_013812515.1 Chthoniobacterales bacterium | reverse complement strand
TCCTGAGCAAAGTGGCACTCGTCATCCGCGTGATGTCGCTCTTCACCGTCGGCGCGGGATTGATTGTGCTCGCGAGCACGATTTGGAGTGGTCGGTATCAGCGGCTCAAGGAAAGCGTGCTGCTCCGAACGCTCGGGGCCTCACGCGCGCAGATTTACAAAATTCTTTGCGCCGAATATCTGATGCTCGGCCTGATGGCGAGCGTCACCGGGATCGCGCTCGCGCTGGCTTCGAGCTGGGCACTGGCGCGTTTTGTTTTCCACTTGGCTTATGCCCCGTCCATTTGGCCATTGCTTTTCGCCGTCATTTCCGTGAGCGCACTCACAGTCCTGATTGGTTTATTCACGAGTCGCGGCATTGGGAGCACTCCGCCGCTTGAGATCCTGCGTGCTGAAGCGGAATGAAGCGGACGCGTCGGCTAGGGCCCCGGCACCGATGAGACATGCAATCCAGAGCAGTTCCCAAAGCGGCAGCGTGTAGCGCGGAATTATATCGCCAATCAATGCGGTGATTTCAACCATCGCGAGCCCGACGCCGACAAGCGCAACCAGATAGGCGCAGAGCACAAGGCGTGCTCCATCCCCGCGGCCAGGCCCGAGCAGGAGCGCAAGCGCGACTCCGGCCGCGATGACGAGGAGACCATTGAGTGAAAGCGGCTGCCAGAGATGGAAGTAAGGCTTCTCCGCCGGAATCGCGATCAGCTTTTCCGGAGTGTAGTTTCGGAACGTGGAGAGCTGCCCGCATTGCGGCAGGTCCTTCGGATGATCCCAGTAGTAGCAGGTCATAAGGAAGAGGAACCGGCTGACGCTCGGGAGCCGTCCCTTCCGGGCCTCGGCGAAATCGTGTTGTGCAGCCTGCCAATGCTCGGGTGTGGGCGGCAGGAGAAAGGCAACAGCGACATCATTCAAGGCCCCGTGCACGCGGCGGGCGACGACTTTGGTGCCGGGAGGAAAAAGCGCGGCCCGCAGCCGTTGTGAGATGGGCTCGGGCTGCAGCGGAATGTTTTCCTCGATGATCTCCCGGAAGATCGCGAGTGCCTGGTGGCCCTCTTCGGTTTTGGCGCGCGCGGCGATACGATCGAGCAACGCGTTGCGTTGCGTTGCCGGAAGTTTCTGCACAAAACCAACGCGCCACAGGAAGGTGAAGCCGATCTTCGAGTAAAGATGAAGTTTTTCCGTCGCACAGATTGCCTGTGCGGAGCACCGCGCGAGAAGCAAGCAGGCCAGACCCACCGCCAGGGCTGTCGCCGCCTGGCGTAGATTTTGCGCGCTGCGACCTGCCATTGCTGCGAAGAGAAACGTGAGCGGCAGAATGAGGATGAGCAGCGTGTTCACGTGGCGCGAAAGAAGCGCGGCCAGGAGGGGAGCCGCCAGCGACGTCCACAACTCTTTACTCGTTAGGCTGGGCCGCTGGACGATGCTCAGTCCGAGCGTGGCGAAAACGAGCACGCAGATCATGCTCAGGCTCTCCGACCCGACGCACTGCGCGAAGGTGTAGAAGATCGAGTTACTGGCGAAGAAAGCCGCCAGCGCCACGCGCATCCAGGCGCGCTTCACTGCAGTCACAATTAACGCGAATGCAGCAGCGCAGAGGGCAAGGTGTTGCGCACTGATGAGCAGCAAAATCCCGGTGTCGGTCAGTTGCGGCGCGCGGAAGAAGCTGTCCGTGTTCGCGGCCGCGGTGCCGCGCCATCGCTCGATTTGATAGCCAGCGTAAAGCGGCGGCCGCACCGCCAGCCCGTAGAGCAACCCATGCCCGCCGGCAGTCGAACGCGCCGGACTGGCCGCGACTTGATGGTAGGCGTCCGCATCCCGCCAGAGCGGGGGGATCGTCGCTAGCATCCAGATCGACGGTGCGAGCAGAACGATCGCGACGAGCAGCAGTGCGATCAGGTTGTGACGGTTTGCCGACCCGGAAAACTGCGGCGTTGGAATTCCGTTCGTCATGTTTCCTTTCGTCGCAAGCGGACGGCCTGACCTTGGCAGACGTTGTTCATGCTGTCCTTGCGTTTTCCTTGCCGCGATGAAGGCGCGCGCTCATATACAACACGCATGCCGTCACCTGATGATCGTAAGCTGCCGCGCGATCCGACGCCGAACGCGGGGGCGCCGGGCGACGTAGCTGCGGTTTCGCGCGGAACATCCCACCCGGCTTCCGGACAAACCGCGCATAAAGATCCGGATGCTGGCCACTGGGAGCGGATTGCGGCGGCGGATGAATTCAAAGCGCTGCTGAGAGCGAAGCGCCGCTTCATTATTCCCGCGACGATCTTCTTCGTCCTCTACTACTTCGCCCTGCCATATCTAGTCGGGTATCACACCGCGTTTATGC
>JACCTI010000453.1 GCA_013812515.1 Chthoniobacterales bacterium | reverse complement strand
TTCGGATTTCGAAATTTTAATTCCCATGTCTCGTCGTCGCAAAGTTTATAAGAAAGAAGATAAGGTCGATTCCCGTTACGGCAGCGTAGCGGTGGCGCGCTTGATCTCGACCGTCATGAAACGCGGCAAGAAATCGCTCGCCGAGCGGATCGTCTACACCGCGATCGACAAATCGCGTGAAGGCTCCGACGCGGTCGACCCGCTCGAAGTGGTGAACAAGGCGCTCGAAAACGTGCGCCCGCGTCTCGAGGTGAAATCCCGCCGCGTCGGTGGTGCTACTTACCAGGTCCCGATGGAAGTCACTGCTTCCCGCCAGGTCTCGCTCGCGATGCGCTGGATCGTGACCTACGCCGATAACCGTCGCGGCATGCCAATGGCCGACGCGCTCGCCCACGAACTGAAAGACGCCGCCGCTGGCCAAGGTAACGCGATCAAGAAGCGCGACGACACCCATAAGATGGCGCAGGCAAACCGCGCCTTTGCACATTTCCGCTGGTAACCGGCGGGAAATCCGAAACTCGAATAACGAAATCCGAAACAATTTCCCAATGACCCGAAATCCAAATATCGAAACCTGCTGCGCGCCGGCTTGCTCCGGAATTTGTGTTTCGGAGTTTCGTTCGAATTTCGATATTCGGATTTCGAATTTTTCCTAGTTATGGCCTCGGCGACTCTAGATAAACCCGCGACGACGAATCCGAATTCGCCGAACCGCAAGTTCCCGCTCGAAAAGACGCGGAACATCGGGATCGCGGCGCACATCGACGCCGGCAAGACGACTCTGACCGAGCGCATTCTTTTCTACACCGGCATGATCCACAAGATCGGTGAAGTGCACGAAGGCACGACCGTGACCGACTGGATGGAGCAGGAACGCGAGCGCGGTATCACGATTACCTCCGCGGCTACAACCTGCGCCTGGATGCAGAAGTCGGAGCCGGGCGTTTACAAAATTTTCGACGGCATCAAGATGCGCGTGAACATCATCGACACCCCCGGCCACGTGGATTTCACCGCCGAGGTCGAACGTTCTTTGCGCGTGCTCGACGGCGCGATTGCAGTCTTCGATGCGGTTGCCGGTGTGCAGCCGCAGTCGGAAACGGTCTGGCGTCAGGCGAACAAGTATCTCGTTCCGCGGATCGCGTTCATCAACAAAATGGATCGCGTCGGCGCGGACTTTGATGCCTCCATCGACTCGATGCACAAGAAACTCGGCGCAAACGCGTGGCCGATTCTGATTCCGCTCGGCAAAGAGGACTATCTCAAAGGCCAGCTCGATGTCGTGAACCGGAAAGCCGTCTTCTATCTAGACGACGACTCGATGGGTTCGGTTTACGAGGTCCGCGACATTCCTGAAGAGAACAAGGCGGAAGTTGAGAAGGCCTACGCGACGCTTGTTGAGCAGATTTCCAACCTTGACGATGAGGTCGCGGAGGCGGTCCTGGAAGAGAAGGAGATTACGCCGCAGATGCTCAAAGCCGGCATTCGGCGTCAGACGATCGCGAACAAATTTGTGCCGGTTGTTGGTGGGTCTGCTTTCAAGAACAAGGGCGTGCAATATCTGGTCGATGCCGTGATCGATTACCTGCCCGGTCCGCTCGATATTCCGCCAGCGCTTGGGATGGAGCCGGACACGCATGAGAAAATGGAAGCGCCGACGGACGATAATGGGAAGTTTTGTTCGCTCGCCTTCAAGCTCTGGAGCGATCCCTTCGTCGGCAAGCTCGTATTCTTCCGCGTCTACTCCGGTTCTCTGAGTAAAGGCGATAACGTTTACAATCCGCGCACGAACAAGCGCGAGCGCATCAGCCGCTTGATTCAGATTCAGGCGGACAAGCGCGAGGACATCGACACCTGCTTCTCGGGTGACATCGCGGCCATCGTCGGGATCAAGAACATCACGACGGGCGATACGCTCTGCGACGAAGACTTTCCAATCCTGCTGGAGCCGCCGTCGTTCCCCGATCCGGTTATCTCAATGGCGATCGAGCCGAAGACGAAACAAGATCAGGAGAAAATGGGCGTCGCCCTGCAGCGTCTCTCGGAAGAAGATCCAACTTTCAAAGTGTTCACCCACGAAGACACCGGCCAGACGATCATCGCTGGCATGGGCGAGCTGCACCTCGAGATCATCCGCGACCGCATGCTCCGCGAGTTCAAGGTGGACGCGAACGCCGGTAAACCGCAGATCGCTTATCGCGAGACGATCACCGCCCCAGCCGATGGCGAGGGCAAGTTGATCAAGCAATCGGGCGGCCGCGGTCAATACGGCCACGTCATCATCAAAGTTCAGCCTAACGAGCGCGGCAAGGGCATCACGGTTGAGAACAAGGTCGTGGGCGGCAACATCCCGAAGGAGTACATCCCGGCCTGCAAGAAAGGCATCGAAGAAGCGATGATCAACGGCGTCATCGGCGGCTATCAAGTTATCGATGCCAACGTCGATATCGTGGACGGCTCGTATCACGACGTTGATTCGAACGAAATGGCGTTCAAACTCGCGGCGATTTTCGCGGTGAAGGACGCTTTCAAGAAGGCGAAGCCGATCCTGCTCGAGCCGATCATGAAGGTCGAGAACGCGACCCCGGAAGAATATCAGGGTGACATCATGGGCGACTTGAATCGTCGGCGCGGCAAGATTGGCAGCATCGAAGTGAAGGGTAACCTCACCATGATCCAGGCCGAAGTGCCGCTGGCGGAAATGTTCGGCTATGCGACGGCGATTCGGTCGTTGTCGAAAGGTCGATCGAGCTACTCGATGGAGCCGTCGCATTTTGAGCAGGTGCCGCAGCAGCTCGTCGCGGCCGTGCTCGACCAGAAGGAGACCAAGTAATGGCCAGCGGGCAACGTATTCGGATTCGTCTCAAGGCATTCGATCATCGGATGCTAGACCAATCGGCGGTGGACATCGTTGAGACCGCAAAGCGCACCGGCGCGCGGGTCGCAGGTCCGATTCCACTTCCGACGTTGATCGAGAAATTCACGGTCAATCGCTCTCCACATGTGGACAAGAAGTCGATGGATCAATTTGAGATCCGCACGCACAAGCGCCTCCTGGACATCATTGAACCGACTGCGAAGACGGTCGACGAGCTGAAGAAGCTGAACCTGCCGGCGGGTGTCGACATCACGATCAAGATCTGATGAGTTTGAACCTTGACAACGCAATGAGCGAGGCGTCGGAGCCCGGCCGTCCCAGCTGTGCGGCTGACGGGCGTCTCGCCTGCCGTGTCGAAACCAGGCGAAACCCCCGGTCGCCGCACAGGCCAGAGGCCCGTGCCCCGAAGATTTAGCGTTCGCCCTTCACCCTTTTGCAAGCCCACAGACATGAGCATCGGACTTTTAGGACAAAAAATCGGCATGACCAGCGTCTACGACGCGAATGGCAAGCTGCGTCCGGTGACGGTGATCGCGGCGGGTGACAACGTGCTCGTTAGGCGCGTGACCGCCGACAACGACGGTTATTCGGCCGTCAAAGTCGGATTCGGCGCACAGAAGGAATCGCGCGTCAACAAAGCGCTCCTGGGCGAGTTTGCCGCCGCGGGTTCCGAGCCAAAGAAGCTGATGCGCGAATTCCGGCTCAAGGAAGATGCGCCCGAAGGCGAGATCAACCTCAGCGTGACGCAGTTCGCGCCGGGCGATTGGGTCGACGTGATCGGGAAATCGAAAGGCAAAGGTTTCCAAGGCGTGATGAAGAAGCATAATTTTGCGGGCCAGGGCGCGGCGCACGGTTCGAAGACGCACCGCCGCAACGGCGCCATCGGCAATCGTTCCACGCCGGGCCGGATTTGGAAGAACATGGGCATGCCGGGTCACATGGGCGACGAACGTGTGACCGTGCAGAATCTCCAGGTCATGCAGGTGCGCGAGACCGAAAAGGTAATTTTAATCAGCGGCGCGGTCCCGGGCGCGAATGGCAGTTTTGTGGTCGTTAGGCCGGCGATCAAGAAGCCTGTGGCTGTGACGACCTCGTCGCAGGCGGAAGCTCAGATCGGCGGCGGGGGCGCCGCCGCTACCAAGAAATGAGCGCGAAGGTTTTAACGGCAGACGCAGCGCGCGAGGCGAAGATCACGTTGATCGAAGGCGGCCGCGGGACTCAGGCAGTACACGACGCCGTAATCGCGATGCGCGCAGCGCGTCGTTCCGGCTCGGCGAATACGAAGACGAAGGCGGAAGTAGCCCTTTCGGGCGCGAAGCCGTGGCGTCAGAAGGGCACCGGCCGTGCGCGTGCCGGTTACAAGTCTTCGCCGATCTGGCGTGGCGGCGGGGTCGTGTTCGGCCCGAAGCCGCGCGATTATTCGAAAAAGGTTCCCAAGACTGTGCGTCGTCTCGCGTTCCAGAAAGCACTGACGGAACGCATCAACGCGGGGGACGTCCTGACAATTGACACCTTCGCGGTAAAAGAATCGAAGACGAAGTCGTTCCTGAATCTGCTGAAGGAGCAGACCGACGCGAAGAAGGTCCTGCTGATTTCGGACTCGTTCGACGAGAACACCTATCGGGCTGCGCGCAACGTGAAGCCGGTGCTGCTCGCGACCGCGAACGACGTTAACACGGAGCAGTTGCTCGCGTTCGACAAGATTTTGGTTACGGGCAAAGCGCTCGAGACGCTCGGAGAAAGAACCACCTCCTCCTCATCTGGCGCTTCGCGTCCTCCTCTCCCCGAGGGAGAGGATGCTGCGAGCGGCGGGCGTGGTTCAAGCAAACGATCCGCGCGTTCTCCTCTTCCGCAGGGAGAAGGTAGGGTGAGCGGATCCGCTCGGACGAAGAGCAAGGCATCAGATCAAGGAGCGCGCGAATGAAGGACGTATTCGATATCATCCAGACGGCCTCCCTGACGGAGAAAGCCTCCCTCCTGAGCGAGAAGCAGAACAAATACGTTTTCCGCGTTAGCCCGAAGGCGAACAAGATCGAGATCAAACGCGCCGTCGAGCAGCTCTTTAACAAGAAAGTTGTGGCGGTGAATACCGCCAATTACGCAGGCAAAAAGAAGCGAGAACGCCGCGCTGATTTCGGCCGTAAGCCGCATTGGAAGAAGGCGATCGTGACGCTAAAAGAAGGCGAGAAGATCGATCTCGTGTAGAAAGTTCGAAATCCGAAGTCCGAAACCATCTCGAATGATTAATCTTCAAGATTTCAAACTGACCAGGACCGGCGGGAGATCCCTTTCGGCACTTGCCGCTTCGCGGTTCGGATTTGTTTCGGATTTCGAGTTTCGGATTTCGAACACTTAACCGCCATGGCCATACGCAATTACCGCCCGCTCACGCCGACGCTGCGTTTCAAGACGCTCCCGACTTTCGCGGAGATCACGTCAACAAAGTCGAAGCCGCACAAGAGCCTCACTGAAGTTAAAAAACGGAGCGGTGGCCGGAACAATAACGGCCGGTTGACCTCCCGTCACATTGGCGGCGGACATAAGCAGAAGTATCGCAAGATCGACTTCAAGCGCCGCAAGCATGGCGTCGCCGCTGAAGTCGTTGGGATCGAGTACGATCCGAACCGTTCGGCGCGTATCGCCCTGATTAAGTATTCCGATGGGGAGATGAGCTACATCCTCGCACCAGACGGCCTCGCGGCCGGAGCACGCGTCATGTCCGGCCCAACGGCTGCACCGGACCTCGGCAATTCGCTTCCGCTGAGCACAATTCCGCTCGGGGCCAACATTCACAACATCGAGCTCGCACCGGGTCGTGGTGGTCAGGTCGCGCGCAGCGCTGGACAGCAAGCGACCTTGAACAACCGCGAAGCGGGCTACGCGCTCGTGAAGTTGCCCTCAGGTGAAATCCGCCGGATTCACGAGACCTGTTTCGCGACGATTGGGCAGGTGGGCAACGTCGATCACATGAACGTGGTCAGCGGCAAGGCGGGCCGGACACGCTGGCAGGGTAAGCGCCCCCACGTTCGCGGCATGGTCATGAATCCGATCGATCATCCAAACGGCGGTGGCCAGGGGAAATCCAAGGGAGGCGGCGGTCGTCAGCACCTAACGAGCCCTTGGGGGCAATTGGCCAAAGGTTTCAAAACCCGTTCGAAGCATAAGCCGAGCGATCACTTCATCATGGAGCGGCGGCGGAAGAAGTAATTCGATGAGATAAGAACCCTCACCCCAGCCCTCTCCCGGTAGGAAAGGGAGTTCCTTCTCCTTAGGGAGAAGATGAGGGAAAGAGAAAACGTTTAGATTCAAATGAGCAGATCACTGAAGAAAGGGCCGTTCGTCGAAGATTTTCTCCTGGAGAAGATCGACAAAATGAACGCCGGTGGCGTTAAGAAGCCGATCAAGACCTGGTCGCGCCGATCGATGGTGACGCCGGATTTTGTTGGACACACGTTCCTCGTGCACAACGGGAAGATCTTTAATTCAGTGTTCGTGACCGAGAACATGGTCGGTCACAAGCTAGGCGAGTTTTCGCCGACGAGGATATTTAAGAAGCACGGGTCACACACCGCCAAGGTGACGAAGTAGCGGTGTGAATTTTCGATTTTCGATTTTCGATTTGCCGGCAGCGGCATTCGTTAGGCGAAGATCGGCGATCATGTTGTTAGGGAGCGTCTGGGCAGCGGGAGAGCTGGCAGCGCAGGAAAATAGTTCTTTGTCAGAATCCAAAATTGAATACTCCGGCGCGCAGGCGACCGCAGGCGCACTGCCTTCGGAAGGCGAAGAGCTGGCCGAGCAGCTGGCGGTGGAAAGTGAATCGGTGAAAACGTTAACGGAGAGTCTGGCGGAATCGAATGCGGAGGCGGAATTGTTTCGCCGCAAGTATTCGGACCTGCGTTTGCGCATGGAAGCGCTCGGACTTGAGTCAGCGAGCAAGGACAAGACGAAGCTCGAGCAACGGCTTCTAACCGCAGTGAGTGATTTGCAATTGATGCAGAAGGAGCGCGAAAAATATCGCGACCAGATGCTGCGGCTCACGGAAGCGATGTTGCAGTTGTTGAAGACATCGTCCGGTGGGGACGCGAAAGCGCGGGCCGAAGTGGAAGCGGAGTTGCGGAGCATGAACGAGTTAATCGGGAAAGGAAGCGCGCCTAACGAACCGCAGCCGAACTTGATGGATGGAAGCGTCGTGAGCGTGAAAGACGAGTGGTCGCTGGTCGTGGGCAACCTCGGCGAAAAACAGGGGGTGAAGATCGGGATGCCGTTGCGCGTCGTCCGTGGTGACAAGACGATCGCGACGCTCCGGGTGGTGGATGTGCGACAGAAGATTTGCGGCGCGGTAATTCAGGAAATGGATTCTGGGAAAGAAAAAATCAAGGTGGGTGATCGACTTCAGGCCGACGCACGCCAGGACGTGAGTTTAAAGTAAATGGAAGTTCGATCGATATACAGGTACGCGAAGATCTCGCCCTTCAAGGTGCGCGAGGTCACGCGCGCGATTCAGGGACTGCCGGTTTCGGCAGCGCTCGACCTTGTCGCGTTTAGCCCGAAGAAAGCGGCGGGATTGATTAACAAGACGCTGAAGAGCGCGGTCGCGAACGCGGAAAACAACGCTAATCTGAAAGTCGACGGCCTGGTCGTGAAAGAGGCGACGGTCGGCGAAGGCCCGACGATGAAGCGCATGATGCCGCGCGCACGGGGGAGTGGCAGCCGGATTCTGAAACGCAGCAGCCATATCCGCATCATCCTGACTGATGAAATTGAGATCAAGAAACGTGAGAAGATGAAAGGCGCAAAGAAATCGACGGGTGCTAAAGGCGGAGCGAAGCGCGCCGCGAAAAGCGGTGCGAAGAAAACGAGCGCCCCCGGCCCAAAGGCGAAAAGCCAGCCAAAGCGACCGCCGACTAAGGGAGGCGAAGCGGGGCAAGGTGACGCGCCGGACCCAAACCTCACGACGCGGACCGACGTAAACGAATAATCCGGTCGCGGAATCAGAGATCAGCAATTAGTAAATTTTTTTAAACATGGGACAGAAAGTTAATCCAATTGGGTTTCGTCTCGGTGTGAACCGCGACTGGCGCTCGCGCTGGTACGCGAACCCGCAGGAGTTGCCGGGTTTCCTGCACAGCGACATCGAGATTCGCAGCTACGTGAAGAAGAAGCTGCAGTTCGCCGCCGTCGCGAAAATCATCATCGAGCGGGCGTGGAACAGCATTCGCGTGACGATTCACACCGCGCGGCCGGGAATCGTGATCGGACGAAAAGGCGCTGAGATCGAGAAGATGACGGAAGAGATCTCGAAGATGGCGCAGGGAAAGCAAATCAAAATCGACATCCAGGAAATCAAGACACCGGAGCTCGATGCGCAACTCGTGGCGGAGAACGTCGCGTTGCAGATCGAGCGCCGTATTGCGTATCGCCGTGCGATGAAGAAAGCGGTGCAGATCGCGATGGACTTCGGTGCGCAGGGGATCCGTTTGCGCAGCTCGGGTCGCTTGAACGGCGCGGAAATCTCGCGTTCCGAGTGGTATCGCGAAGGCAAGGTGCCGCTGCACACGCTCCGCACCCCGATCGACTACGGCTTTGCGGAGGCGAACACGGTTTACGGCAAGATCGGCGTAAAGTGCTGGCTTTGTAAGAAAGAAGAAGCGCCCGCCGAGCAGCCATCAGCTCCGCCGCCACCAGCGCCGGCTGAAGTTTAAAGAACGCCTGAAGTTTTAGACACAAGGAACAGCCATGCCATTGATGCCAAAACGCGTGAAGTACCGGAAGACCCAGCGGGGGAGCCGCGCGGGAACCGCTTCGCGTAATCTTCGGATCGACTTCGGCGAATTCGGCCTGCAAACCCTTGAGCGTGCCTGGATTACCAATACGCAAATTGAAGCGGCTCGCGTTGCCTTGACGCGTAATATGAAGCGCAAGGGCAAGCTTTGGATCCGCATTTTCCCTGACAAGTCCGTGACGTCGCGTCCGCCCGAAACTCGAATGGGTAAGGGGAAAGGCGCGCCCGAGTACTGGGTCGCAACGGTTAGGCCCGGTAACATTTTATTCGAGCTGGACGGTGTCAGCGAAGCGATCGCGCGCGAATCACTTCGCCTCGCGGCCGACAAGCTGCCGGTGCGCACGAAGTTTCTCACGCGTCACCACGTGGCCGCTGCCTAACGAAGAAGGAAAACCGCGGATTACACAGATGGCGCGGATAAGAGAAGAAGATCACTAATAGAGCATCTGCGAAATCCGCGTAATCCGCGGTCAAAATTCGAAATGAAATTCAAAGAAATACAGGAGATGAGTTCCGACGAGCTCGCGACGAAGAAACGCGACCTGCGCCAGGAAAGTTTGCACCTGAGGCTGCAGCAGCAGAGCGGGCAACTCGAACAGCCGAGTCGCTTGCGCTTGCTGCGTCGGCAGGTGGCGAAACTCGAAACCGTGCTCTCACAGCGCGCCAACAGGGAGGCGAAGTAGATCATGGCCGAAGCACCTGAGCAGCAGATGACGGAGGCCGCTGCGCCGGCTCAAGACCCGGAGTCGCAACGCGGAACGCGGAAGACGCGGACTGGAGAGGTGATTTCAAGCGGAATGAACAAGACGATCGTTGTTCAATCCGTAACCCGAGTGCCGCACGCGAAGTTCGGCAAGATCGTGAAGCAGAAGAAGAAATTTTACGCTCACGACGAAGAGAACAAAGCGAAAACCGGCGACACAGTTCGGATTATGGAAACCCGTCCGCTGAGCAAACTGAAACGCTGGCGCTTGGTCGATGTCGTCGCGAAGTAAGCGAGAAGATTGAGAGCAAGAGGAAGAGGAATTTTATGGTCTATATTCGATCCAGACTCGACGTGGCGGATAACAGCGGCGCGCGCATGGCCACAATGATCGGGGTGATCGGACAGGGCACCAGCCAGTCCGCCGGCATTGGCGATGTCATCACGGCGAACGTGAAAGAAGCGAGCGCGAACGGCACGGTTAAAAAGGGTGAAGTGGTGCGCGCGGTCCTCGTACGAACGCGTCATCCGATCAAGCGCGATGACGGCTCCGTTCTACGATTCGATAACAATGCCATTGTCATCATTGACAAAGATTTGAACCCGCGCGGAACGCGTATTTTCGGGCCAGTCGCGCGTGAATTGCGGGAGCGGAATTTCATGAAAATCGTTTCGCTCGCCCCGGAAGTTTTGTGAGGCAAGCGGGACGCTGCTCTACCTTTACGTTGTATGAACCGGATAAAGTTGCACGTCCGCAAGGGCGACCAGGTCGAAGTGATCGCCGGGAACCATCGTGGCTCCACGGGCAAGGTGCTCGAGGTGCTTGCCCGCAAACAGCGTGTCCTCATCGAGGGCGTTCGGCTGATCAAGCGTCACCTGAAGAAATCGCAGGATAACCCGCAGGGGAAAATCGCCGAGCGGGAAGGTCCGATTCACATTTCCAACGTGAAGGTGCTCGAGCGCAAGGAGCGCGACGGGAAAGGCAAAAGCCCGAAAGCGAAGGCCGCCAAGCCGAAAGCCGAGAAAGCGAAGAAAGCGCCCGCGAAACGGAAGCCCGCCAAAGAAGAGGCGTAACCCATGAAGAACGAATTTTACGACGACTACAAGGAGCGCGTGGTTCCCACGTTGCAGAAGCAACATGGGTACAAAAACGTCAACCAGATCCCGAAGGTGGAGAAGGTTGTGATCAATACTTCGGTCGGCTCGCAGTCCGACGTGAAGCAGGCTTTGGAAGATGCCAAGGCTGAGCTCGCCCTTATTTCGGGCCAGAAACCGGCTGAGACCCGGGCGAAGAAGAGTATCGCAAATTTCAAATTGCGCGATGGCCAGGCGATCGGCGCAAAGGTCACCCTGCGCGGCGCCCACATGTACGAGTTCCTCGAGCGTCTGATTAAAGCGGCGCTCCCGCGCATTCGAGATTTTCGAGGCGTTTCACCCAAGGCTTTTGACGGCCATGGCAACTACACTCTTGGCGTTCCGGATCAGGCGATTTTCCCCGAAGTCGAGCTCGATAAAATCAAGCGCAACATCGGTTTTGATGTTACCATCTGCACCTCCGCGCGGACGAACGAGGAAGCCAAGTCGCTTCTGGCTGAGATGGGAATGCCTTTCAGCGATCGCGCGAAGAAGCCTGCCGCCTCCCCCGCGGCTTAATCCATGAGCACCGTGACCGACCCTATTGCCGATCTTCTCGCCCGCGTCCGTAATTCCGCCGCGGCTGGGAAGAGTGAAATGTTCGTTCCCTACTCCAAGATCAAATCGGAGATCATCCGCATTTTGAAAGAGGAGGGCTACATCACCGACTACGCGCTCGACAACGAAGGGGCGCATCCGCGGATTAAGATCACGAACAAGATCGCGAATCGAACGAGCGCGATCACCGGTTTAAAACGTGTGAGCCGGCCCGGCTTGCGCCGTTACGTTGGAGCGCAGGAAATCCCGCGTGTCCTTGGCGGGATGGGCGTCTCAATTCTTTCCACACCCCGTGGAATTCTTTCAGGTCGCGAAGCGAAGAAGCAAAACGTAGGAGGCGAGCTGCTGGCTTACATCTGGTAAGCAGGCTTTCAATTATGTCACGGATCGGAAACAAGGCAGTCGAGATTCCCGAGAAGGTCAAAGTGAACATCAGCGATGCTGGCGGCGTAGCTGTCGAAGGCCCCCTGGGCAAGCTGAACTGGCAACTGCCGCGGGAGATCAAAGCGACGGTGGCGGACAATCGCATTTCAGTCGTCCGAGGAGCGGAGACGCGCAGCGTGAAAGCGTTGCATGGCCTGTCCCGCAGCCTCGTCAGCAACATGGTGCAAGGCGTGAGCACGGGCTTTACGAAAGACCTCATTATCGAGGGCGTCGGTTTCAAAGCCGCCGTGCAGGGACAGATCCTCAACCTCAGTCTCGGTTTCTCGCACCCAATTTTGTTCTCGATTCCAGCGGGCATTAAAATCACGGTCGCGGAGAACACGAAGGTCAGCATTTCCGGAATCGACAAGAAGACGGTCGGTCAGGTGGCGGCCGACATTCGTCGTTATTACCCCCCGGAACCTTACAAAGGTAAAGGCGTACGCTATGCCGGTGAAGTGATTCGCCGCAAGGAAGGCAAGACGGTTCAGTAGTATGAAGGACGATCGCAAACAGATCAGACATCGCATTCACACAAGGATCAGAAAGCGCGTGAGCGGAACCGCCGAACGTCCGCGTCTGGCGGTGCATTTTTCCGGCAAACACACTTACGCCCAGGTCATCGATGATGAAGCTGGCCGAACGCTCGCTGCTGCCGGGACTACCGAAGAAGCAATCACAGGTAACGGGAAAGCTGGTGCGAACGTCGCTTCAGCTCAGAAGGTCGGCAAAGCAGTCGCAGAGCGGTTGCTGACGAAAAACGTGGACAAGGTCATTTTCGACCGCGGCGGTTTTCAGTATCACGGAAAAGTTAAAGCACTAGCCGACGCCGCGCGCGAAGGCGGACTCAAGTTCTAGGAGATTCATGGCACAGCAATTTGGCGGAGGCGGCGGGCGGCAACGCGAACGCCACACAGACAAGAGCTCAGCAGCCCGCGGCGACACCACCGAGAAGGTGGTGTTCATCAACCGTTGCGCCAAGGTCGTGAAGGGAGGCCGTCGCTTCAGCTTCAGCGCATTAATTGTCGCTGGCGATCACGACGGCCAGGTAGGCGTCGGATTCGGGAAAGCGAACGAAGTGGCGGAAGCCATCCGGAAAGCATCCGATGCAGCGCGCAAAGGGATGGAAAAGATGTCCGTCCATGAGAACACGATTCCGCACGAGACGATTGGCGAGTTTGGTGGAGGCCGCGTGCTTCTGCGCCCGGCTTCGCCAGGAACCGGTGTGATTGCGGGTGGTGGTGTGCGGGCCGTGGTTGAGGCGGTCGGGATCCGGGATGTGCTGGCTAAGTCGTTAGGCTCCAGTAATCACGCAAACGTTGTGAAGGCTACAATCGAAGCGCTGCGTGGTTTGCGCCGGAAAGACGAAATTTTTAAAACCCGTGGCATTCGGCCGTCAAGCCACAACGCTGATGGAAAGGTCGAGCAGTCATGATGCGTTTGCATAATCTGAGGCCGCGGCCGGGCTCGAAGCATCGGGTGAAGCGGCTCGGGATCGGTGAGAGTTCCGGTCACGGCAAAACGAGCGGCAAAGGCCACAAAGGTCAAAAGGCGCGAGCGGGTGGAAGCATTCGTCTCGGATTCGAGGGCGGCCAAATGCCGCTGATCCGCCGCTTGCCGAAGCGCGGATTCAACAACGCTGCCTTTCACAAAACTTACGCGATAGTCAATCTCGATGACCTAAGCGGATTTGAGGGGGGAACGACGATCAACGAAGAGCTGCTCCGCAGTTCAAAGATAATCCGCGGCAACGTGGTTGGCCTGAAGGTTCTCGGCGATGGCGAGCTCACGCATGCGCTCACAATCGAGGCTCACAAGGTGAGCGCTTCTGCCCGCGCGAAGATCGAAAGCGCAGGCGGCACAGTGGCACTTCGCGAAACAAAACGTCCGGATGGCCCGCGTTTTGCGAAGGCGGCCCCGCCAGCGTCTGCCGCGCAACCTGCGGCTCCGAAGAGGAGCGCGAAGAAAGCCGCTGCCAGGAAGCCACTTTCCCAAAAGAGCTAGTGCAAACCGGCGGGACGAAAGCTTAGGCCATGGTTTCGGCGTTTCTTAATTCCGTCAAAATTCCGGAGTTGCGCCGGCGCATTCTCTTTACGCTTGCCGTGGTCGTGATCGTGCGGCTGGGGGCGGCGATCAGCACGCCCGGCGTAAATCCCGCGGTGCTGCAGGAGTGGTTTCGTGGTGCCTCCCAAAGCACCGGGGGCGGTGTGGCGGCGCTCTTCAACTTATTCAGCGGCGGCGCGCTCGAAAATTGCGCGGTCTTCTCGTTAGGCATTATGCCGTACATCAGCGCGTCGATCATGCTGCAGTTGCTCACCGCCGTCATCCCGAAGCTAGGCCGCCTCGCGCGCGAAGACGGGGGGCGGCAGAAAATCATGCAGATCACTCGCTACGCGACCGTCGCTTTGTGCGTGGTCCAAGGCTATCTCCTTGCCGTCTCTTTTCAGCATCCGGAGTCGTATCAAACCATGCTGCCTGGGATCATGGATACGGTGAACAAGCTGGGCATCCCACTCGTCGCCGACCTCGGCATAACCTTTCGCATCATCACGGTTCTGACGCTCACTGCGGGCACGCTTTTCCTCATGTGGCTGGGCGATCAGATCACGGAGCGTGGAATTGGAAACGGCATTTCGCTCATCATCACCATCGGCATTGTGGCTCGCCTGCCCGCTGCGCTTGCGCAGGCCTGGAAAACTTTCGTTCCCTCGGGCGCGACCGGTACGAGTCAGGTCAATCCAGCCATCCTGGTGTTGATGATCGCGTTTCTCTTCATTGTCATCGCGGCCGTCATCGCGGTTACGCAGGGCGTTCGCAAAATCACCGTGCAGTACGCCAAGCGGGTGGTTGGGCGCAAAATGTACGGCGGGCAGACGCAATACATGCCGTTGAAGGTCAATTACGCGGGCGTCATGCCGATCATCTTCGCATGGGCGCTGCTGCTTTTCCCGACCACGATCGTCGGCATGGCTTTCCAGAACAGCCGCACCGCTCAAACAATCTCCGATGCGCTGGCGAATGGCTGGCCGCACTACGTTGTTCTGGCATTGATGATCTTCTTCTTCAGCTACTTTTGGGTGGCAACGCAGTTTCAGCCGTCGCAGATCGCGGAGGACTTAAAAAAATACGGCGGGTACATTCCCGGTGTCCGCCCCGGCAAGCCGACTTCTGAGTTCCTCGATTTCACCATGACCCGGTTGACGTTCGCAGGAGCGATCTTTCTGACGCTGATCGCAATTTTGCCGAGCCTTCTCAGCCAAGGTCTGAATGTTCCGCAGATCACCGCGCAGTTTTTCGGCGGCACGAGTTTGCTGATTATCGTGGGCGTAATGCTCGACACCATGCGGCAGGTCGAGACCCATCTCATTCAACGCCATTACGATGGCTTTTTGCGCAAGGGGCGCATCCGTGGCCGCTTCGATCGCGCTTCATACAATCGCGGAGAAGCAGCGCCCCAGACGACCTTGATGTGGCTCTACGTCGGGATCGCTGTCCTCGTCATCGGCGGCGTCGCCATTTTCGTCTACGGGCGCTGACATGTCTGGGATCGCGGAGTGGGCTTGGCAGGAGAAAGTCGCGCAAGCTAATACCTTGCGTGCGAATAAACACGTAGGCTGGAAGCTCGCGCCACAGTGAGAAGGCGACTTGTGCTTCTCGGTGCGCCCGGTTCCGGCAAAGGGACGCAGGCGGAGATGATCACGCGGCACTTCGGTATTCCTGTGACATCGCCGGGCGCAATTCTACGGCGAGAAAGAGATCTGGGCACTCCGCTTGGGATTGAAACCGCGGAAGCCGCGCAGCGCGGAGACTTGGTGCCGGACAAAATCATTGTTGGTTTGATTGAAGACTGGCTGCGTTTGCACGGAGGACACGGTTTTGTTTTCGATGGTTTCCCGCGCACCACTCCGCAGGCGGAAAGCTTGCAGCAAATTTTGCAGCGCCATCGGACTCCGCTTGATCTCGCCATCTGGTTGGACGTTTCAGAACAAACGATCACGGACCGCATCTCGAGCCGGCTGCAATGCCAATCCTGTGGCTTCACCACCAGTGCGAGCAGCGCGGTTTTCGCGGAGCGGCCAATCTGCCCATACTGCGATGGCCCGCTGGTGCGGCGAACAGATGATGACGCCGCCGTGCTTCAGCATCGGCTGGCTGAGTTCAACGCCAAAACGCAGCCGCTGGCTGATTTTTACCAAAAACTCGGCGCGCTACGCAGGGTTGATGGGAATCGCGAGCGTGAGGCGATTTTCGCTGACCTCACGCGTCTGATGGAACAGGCGGCATGATTCCGATCAAGAGCGCGAGAGAGATCGAGAAAATGAGGCAGGCTTGCCGAACGGCGAGCGAGATTCTCGAGCGAGTAGCCGAGCTGGTGCGGCCGGGGATTTCCACAAAGGAGGTGGATGAAGCCGCCGCCGATTTGATGCAGGACGCGGGGGTGAAGAGCGCGTTCTTGGGATATCGCCTCGGACATCGCGTCTTCCCCGGAAACATCTGCATCTCGCTAAATGACGAGATTGTCCATGGCATTGGCAGCCAGCGGCGCATCCAGTATGGCGACATCGTTAAGCTGGATATCGGCGTGATCGAAGGGGGCTGGGTCGGCGATACCGCCTCCACCGTGGCGGTCGGCATGATCGACGAAGGGACCGAGAGACTTTTGCGGGTCACGGAGAACGCACTTCGGCGCGCGATTGGGCTCGCTTCAGAAGGCACCCGGCTCGGCGATATTTGCGCGGCTGTGGAAGACGAGGCGATCAGCCATCGCTTTGCGGTGGTGCGTGAATTTGTGGGTCACGGCGTGGGCCGCAAGCTGCACGAGGAGCCGCAGATTCCAAATTACGGCAAGCGTGGAAGCGGTCCGCGTTTGAAGGCCGGGATGACGCTCGCGATCGAGCCAATGATCAACGCCGGCACCGCAATCGTCCGGTTGCTGGACGACGGCTGGACCGTTTGCACAGGCGACGGAATGCCGTCGGCACATTTCGAGCACACCGTTCTGATTACCCGCGGCAAGCCCGAGATCCTGACGGCACCGGGAAAGACGCAGCTGAAATAAGCCCGTGAGGGAAGGCGAAAATAGGCGCGGTCCGATCTTGCGGCACCTGAAACTTCTGCTAACTATCTCCCTCCTTACGATCGCCGGAGTGGCGGACGACCTTCGCCGGTAGTGACAGCGCGGAGTCACCTCCGCGTTTTTTGTCTCGCGGCGGTTTCACCTATGAAAGTGCGACCCTCAGTAAAAAGACTTTGTGAAGCGTGCAAGATCGTAAAGCGCAAGAATGTTGTCCGCGTGATTTGCAAGAACCCGCGTCACAAACAGCGCCAGGGCTAACGAAAGAAGAAGGACGAAATACGATGCCACGTTTACTTGGAGTAGAAATTCCCTCGGAGAAGCGCATCGAAGCTTCCCTCACCTATATTTACGGGATCGGTCCGGCGACGGCGAAACGCGTGCTCGAGCAGACCAACCTTGATCCGAATCTGCGCGCAAAAGATCTCTCGCCGCAGCAGCTAAATGACATCATTCACGCCATCACTGGCAACAAACTGCTGATCGAAGGTGATCTTCGCCGAGAGCTGCAGAGCAATCTTAAGCGCTTGCAGGCGATTAATTGTTATCGCGGTATTCGGCATCGGCGCGGTTTGCCGGTGCGTGGTCAACGCACATCGACGAACGCGCGCACGCGCAAGGGTCCCCGTAAAACTGTTGGGGTGATCAGGAACAAGGACGCAAAAGCCGGCAAGACCTAGCCGCGGAACTGAGCATTAAATTCGATTATGGCAGACCCTGAGGAGAACAAGCCGGCAAAGGAGAAAAAGGCCGAGCCTGCGGTAGCAGAGCCTGGTGCGTCAGAGGCGTTGTCCTCAGCTGTCGACGCACCAGCAAACAGCGCTGCCGCTCGCGCAGCCGGTGCGCCGAAGCCCGCGAAGAAAACAGCAAAGTCGAAGAAGGAAGAAGCCGCTCCAGAACCTGTTAAAGAGAATCTCTCGCTCGACCCGAATGACGTCGAGAAGCCGAAAATCATCAAGGCAAAGGGCAGCAAGAACGTGCACTCCGGCGTTGCTCACGTGCTTTCGACTTTCAACAACACTATTGTCACGATCACGGATCTGAATGGAAACGTTATTGGCTGGTCGAGCGCCGGCAAAGTTGGTTTCAAAGGCTCGCGGAAAAGCACCGCCTACGCAGCCCAGATGGTGGCGCAGGACGCATCGCGTCAGGCGATGGGCCATGGGCTTAAGGAAGTGGAAGTGCTGGTTCGCGGACCAGGTGCTGGTCGTGAATCCGCGGTTCGTGCTCTCCAGGCCATTGGACTGGATCTCACGGTAATCCGCGACGTCACGCCGGTTCCGCACAACGGTTGCCGGCCTCCCAAGCAGCGCCGCGTCTGAGCCTCTCAACTGTCAACCTCCCAAGCTTCGCGAGTAAACCCTTAACTATCCACCTACCGAATGGGCAGATACACCGGACCAAAAACCAAAGTCAGCCGCCGCTATGGCGTGCCGCTTTTCGGACCAGCGAAAGCTCTCGAGCGAAAGAATTATCCTCCCGGCATGCATGGGCCGAAAGGCTCACGGCGCAAGCAGTCGGATTATGCGGTCGCGCTGGGCGAGAAACAAAAGCTGCGCTACCAGTACGGCCTGCTCGAGAAACAATTCCGACGCATTTTCCACACGGCGCTGCAACGACGCGGCGTCACCGGCGAAACGCTTTTGCAACTCCTTGAGACCCGACTCGACAACGTCGTCTTCCGTCTCGGCCTGGCGAATACGCGGAGCGGCGCTCGTCAGTTGGTTTCGCATGGTCATGTGCAGGTCAATGGCCGGAGCGTAAACATCGCTTCGTTCAATGTGAAAGCAGGCGACGAGGTGAGAATCAAAGACAAGCCGAAATCGCGGCAGCTAGCTTTGCGAAATCTCGAGCTTACGCAGATTGCGCCAGTGCCGGATTGGCTCGTCGCAGATCGTGATGCGATGACAGGAAAAGTAGCGCGCATTCCAGCGCGCGACGAAATGCAGCCGATGGTGAACGAGCAGTTGATCGTCGAGTTGTACTCGCGCTGATTCGCAGCGGCGCTGTGTCAGCCCTCGCTACACGGGAGGAATAGGACCACGGGTCAGGCGCCTGGCACTCGCGCCTCTATGAATTCGAGCGCTTTCGAGTAGCTGCGTCGCTCCAAGAAGTGACGCAGCTGCGGATTGATGTCCGCTGGCATTTGGCGCGCGAGCGCTTCGATGCGCTCGGAGACGACCTGCAAGCGGGTGGTGTGCTTTATTGGATCGCGACGGCTCTCTTCATCGCGGATGATGCCGATCCGCTCGCGAAGGGCGGCTGCGAGCTGCGCAGAAATTTCCCGCATTGGAGAAGCTTGAAACTCCGGGAGCGTCCCCGCAAGCGTTCAGTTACTTGGTGCCGGAGACCAAGGCAAGCGCATCCATGCTCTAGAGGACGATGTTGCCCGATTGCGCGTCACCCGCCAGACGCTTGTCCGTTCTCGTGCGAAGGGGATACTTCGCCGACGCGGGAATGAACGTGCGTGTTCGTCGCTGAATACGCCCACCCCTATGACGCGCTCTGGCGCGACGCTTCCTGCAGCAACTGCTGCCGCGCCTCCACCCAATCTTTTCCGGGATCACCTTGTAACGCCATCTGCACGCGCCGTTCCGCGATGAAGTAAGCGCGAAGTCGAATGTCCGCGTCGGATGGCTCATACTTCTCTTCCGCACGACCGGGCACGCTAGATTTCGTGGCAACTTTCTTCGCCGCGCCTTTTTTACCCGCGTTCTTCAAGGCGGTGCCTTTGCCCGAATTGCCCTTCGCGACGCGAGTCTGCTTCTTTGGCCGCGGCGCAGCTTCAGGGGTCCGCGTTTCAGGCGCCTGAAGCTCCGCCGAGCCGTTGCCGTTTCTTTGTTCGTCCTTGGAATTTTTTCGCGGAGTCATTGGAGTGATTGTGCGCAACCGATTAGCGGGGGCGAGCGCCTTTGCAAGCGGATTTTCCGTCAAGCGTTTGCGTCCCGCACGCCTTTGCGCGTACGGTGCGCGCGTGCGCCACTTTATCTTCCGCTGGTTGGTTACCACCGTCGCGGTCATGGGCGCATCTGCAATTAACCCCGGCATTCGCTACGACAGCTTGGGCGGTTTACTGAGTGCAGCGCTTCTGCTCGGAATCCTAAACGCTTTCGTCCGTCCCGTTCTCCTTCTTCTAAGTGCACCGCTCATCCTGTTCACGCTCGGAATCTTCATTCTGGTCGTGAATGGCCTCATGCTCCTGTTCGTGCCGACATTCGTTCCGTCATTTCACGTCGACAGCTTCGGCAGTGCGTTTTGGGGGGCGATCGTGATTGGAATCATCAGCTGGATGCTAAGTGCGTTCTTCCGCGGGAGTGATGGCCGTGTGCATGTCTTGACCCATCACACGCAGATCAAACCGGTAGAGGGACGGGTCGTAGACTCGGATGAAGGGACGCGGAGATAACGTGCTGCCACTCTGCTTACCACCGCCGCACGCTTTTCGAAGCGACGTGGCGGCGGCAAGTTTTAGCAAGCCGCCGCTTGGCACTTGAGAACACCCTGACCTCACGGAACCCTGCACTGTGTTCGGCGGCGACCCAGCCAATCCTCGGCGTTTGAGAATCAAGATTTGCGGCATCACGAATGCACCTGATGCCGAAGCTGCGGTACAAGCCGGCGCGGATGCGCTCGGATTAAATTGTTTCCGCGGCAGCAAGCGTTACCTAGATCTTGAGCGGGCGGCGGAATGGGTCCAAGCAATTCCAGCGCACACTGGCAGAGTTGCAGTGATGGTGAACCCTAGCCTGGATGAAGCCCTCGCGGTTGCGCGTCTGCCGTTCATCTCGGCACTCCAATTGCACGGCAGTGAATCACCGGAATTTTGCGCACAACTCGCAAAGGAGAGGATTCGCTTCGCCAAGGCGATTCCGGTCACCACGGAGACTTCGCTCCCGCACGTTTTCCCGTATGCGACCGAATGGATCGTGCTCGACTCCGCGTCTGCCGATTCTTTCGGCGGCACGGGCCAGACATTCCCGTGGACGGTGGCGCGGCGTTTCATCCTGGCGCACCCACAGCACCGCGTTATTCTTGCCGGCGGTCTCGCACCGGAGAATGTCACGCGAGCAGTGCGAGAAGTGCGGCCGTTCGGTGTGGATGTAACCACTGGCGTGGAGAGCGCACCCGGGCAGAAAGATCACGCACGAATGCGGGCTTTCATCGAAGCCGCACGGACGGCGTCATAGGCAGGTGTCTCTTCGCGCGGGGCGCACGCACTGCACTTCCCAAGCGTCTCAGAGGGCTGGTCTGCTTTTTGTCTTAGGGACTGCCGCAGTTTTTCTTCACATCACCTTATGTCCACTTGTCTCAACGAGATCATGTGCGGGGTGGCGCTGCTCAGTGCATTGTGCGTTTCTCACGCGCAGCTCAGTTCAACTGCGCCGCTCTTCAGCCGGATAGTGGAGAAAGGCGATAATCTCTCCGTCGCGTTTATCGAAAAAACCGATCTTTCCACCGATGATGTTGCGCATGGTTTCTGCGGGCGAAGCGACTGGCAAGATCGACACGATGCTCGAGAAAATGGCGGATTCTGGGACGAAGAAATCGAAGCAATGCTCGACGCTCTCGCCTCGTTCATCGCACCGCTCTTGATCATGTTTCTTGGGGTAATTGTAGGTGGGATCGTGATCGCGATGTCTCTGCCGATCTTCAAGCTGAACGAAGTAGTTACACAGGGCAAAAGCTAGGGAGAAGCTCAGCTCGGTAAGCGGGAGCGGGTGGATCGCAAGATCCGCCATTTCTTGTTTTTCCCACTGGTGCTCGTGCTCGTGATCGTCCTCCTCCTCGTCCTCGTCTTGGAGCATCTGCCGAAAATCACGTCCGGCTCAGCGTGCTCTATGTTCGTCGATCGCGGGCGAGCACGAGCGCGAGCGCGAAGGACTCAACTTCCTTTCGTCACGTCCCGCACGCGCGCATACATCTCTGCGTAAATGCGTTCGATCGCTGCGCCCGGATCCTCCAGCATCATGGTTTCCTTGATCTTGCTTGCGTAGATCGCGAACGAGAACGGCGATACCACGGGCAGCTCGCGCAGGCTCCAGCGAAAACGCTGCACCTCGTC